>JBJEVW010000071.1:0-4406 GCA_051884735.1 Kiritimatiellia bacterium
CTCGGTAAAAGACTGCAAGTGAACCATGTGGTCCAGGAAAATGGCCTGGGCATCGCGATTCGCATCCATCTTGGGCACGGTCACTTTGTGAAACTGGAATGTCTGCCCATCGACACGCGCCTTGTAAATGTCCTCGCCATGCTCGAATGCTATCGTTATGGATGCGATTTTCTTGCCACCTAAAAGCGCTGCTTTGCATTCTACGGAGTGCAACGGCTCACCTTCCGCAAGCGATGCCGTGTGCGCCCCTTGTCCCTGCAGCACCAACGAAACAGGGCCTTCCAACCCGACATTGACCGGTTCGGAGCCCAGGAAAAGATCGTACTTCGACTCGCCGATTTCAAACCGGTAAAACAACCACATCAGAAAATCGAGTCCAACACTGCGAATCGTGAAGTCTCCATTCGGCTCGGCCGTAAAGCAGACCGGATCCAACTGATCCGTCTGGACATTGCTGTGGCGCAAGGCCGCCGCGTCCGGCGTAAGCGGAATCAAGGCGGAGCGCGCCGACTTCGCGAAAATCTCCGTTATGCGTTCGTCTGCCGAAGTGGAGAGCGAATCGCAATACAAACGGTTGGCATCGCAATCGATCGCCACCTCAATGCCGGAAAGCGAGGGGGGCATGCGCGGCAACATCTTTTTCTTGACGTCTTCACGCAACTCGCGGCGCGTTTCGCGGTTCAATGATTCGGCTCCCTCTTCCTTCATCATTTCGATTTCCTGCATTTTCGTGTACGTGTCGAGAAGAACCTTGGGGACCTTGCGCTGCGCCTTTGTCAGCACCAAATGGATGAACTTGCCGGCACGGCACGTATCCTCGACAATTTCGCTGTCGAGCAAATGACGGGGCGAAACCCATCCTTCAAGCGGTTCTTCCTTCAGCGTTTCAATCGGCGGAAGCGCATTCTCCGCAAAGCCGGCCAGACTTTCAGTGGTCAACTTCGCTTCAAATTCATACACACGAAAATTTGTGGAACTGCGTTCTAGAGACATACGATGCTCCTTGGGTTGGATGTTAAGGGGTGCCTGTGGCCGTTTTCTTCGTTTCCATGGTGGGTTTCCAGATTGAAAGCGGCAGGGAAATCAATGGGAAAAAGTCCGGTTCGGGAACAAGCTCCGTTAGCTTCGCTTCCCATTTTGCAACGGCTTCCGGATCAGGCTTCGCAATGCCGCGCCCTGACTTGCACCAGCTGATGAGCGTTCGAATGGCCGTCTCATTGCCGGCTTTTGCCGCGCGATCATACCAAATGAACGCCGCATTGTCGGAACGGGGAGTCCCGTTTCCTGCGGCAAACCGCTGCGCCATCCGGACTTGCGCCCAACCGCGAATCGGCGGTGCCAGCCGTTGGAAGTTGGAAAGCGCACGCAACCAGGTGAACTGCAACCCGGAATCGTTGGGGACAATGCCGCCGGAAACAGCCAAAAAGGCCATGGCCGGAACATTTCCATGTTGCGCAAGTCCTTTCACATACTCCAAATACTCGTTCTCACGCTCCGTAATGATGATGCGGTTGAGATGGAGAAGATAGACCACACGCGTCTGCGCCACACCGCTGTTCTCTTCGTCGCCAAGTGCCACGAAGGCCTTCTCCGCCGCCCGATAATACGCGATGGCTTCGCGATCGCGGTCCGATCGCATTTGCGTGGCGGAAGGCGGCAATTTCCGGTCGCTCGCATACCAATCGCCCAACAGCATGCAAGCCCATGCAACGTGTCCTTCTGCCGCACCCCGCAAATAGAACAATGCCTTTCCCGGATCCGCCGGAGCCGTGAGGCCCAGCAATCGCTCATATCCGTAGAAAAACGCCGCCGCATTGGAATCATCAACCATCGTGACAAGCGATTCCATAAAGGGAGAAATTTGCTTGGTCAGTTTTTTGGCCGTATCCTGATCCAATACCGCCTCTTTCCCCGTCAATAACGGCGTAAAGGCAAGCCGCAACGCCGCGAGCATATTGCCCTCTGCCGCCGCGACCTCAATTTGACGCTCCGACATGCCGAACAAATCGACGGTCGCCTTCTGTTCGTCACTCGTGTTCGCAACTTCCTCATGTCCTTCTTCAATGTCTTCCGACAAGGGAATCACCTGAACAGAGGAATAGCTGACGCCGGATTCAAAACGGAATCGCCTCCGCTCCTGTCGGTCGACCCACCGCATCCAGTACAGCACCCCATACGCCAACCCTGCAATCAATACCAAAAAGACGAATCCCCGAAGAGCGGCAATGATGATAATGGCTGTTTCCGACCCGCTTTCCGCCCAAAAACGAAGACGCCTCTTCGGTCCGTTGCCGGAACTGCGCCAAATGCTGGATTTTCGGTGATGGTGATGGTGATGGCTCGAACGGCGATATCCGGCAACTTTTTCCTGTGTTGCATCCGACGCTTGCACCATCCCGCCAGCTGAATTCGTGTCCGCATTCGCCGCCTCTGTTGCGGCATCGCCACTTGGAAAGGCGAGGAGTCCATTGGGTTGCGTCAATCGTTCCAGCCGGTCCAGACTGTCGCCGATCCCGGTCGATACAAATTGTTCCAAAACAAACCGAAGCGTTTCAACGGCTGTCTTCAATTCTCCTTTTTCGATTCGAAGCGCCGTATGGAGAAGATACTTTCCGGAACGGCTCTTCGCCGAATGTTCCAGCATTTCGCGAATCAAGAAGGCATACTCGGCTAGATTGTGCGCAACAGGCGCCTCTCCATCCGCCATCTGCCATCCATCGAGCAACGCGACAAAACGATGCGACCGGGAAATCTCATTGAGCGAAATATCCTTCGCCTGCAAAGAAACAGGTGCCGCCCCAATACTGTGCAACGCGGCAAGCCCTTCCAGCACATCTAGCAAAATGTGATCCCGGTCCGCTGCAGCCAATGGTGTTTCAATCGACTCGTACAGCTCGCGTAGATTGAAAACCGTCGCTAGTTGCTCACCATCTTGGGTATTGCTTCCGTCCGGATTGATATTCTTGAAAAGCGTCTCGGTCGAGCGCTCCGTAATCCCCTTCACATGATCCGTCCGAATCCAAGGAAGCCCATTGTCTTCTCCGCAGACAAAATAGTGGGATACCGTGTGATAGCCCCGAACCATGCCGGAAAGCCGAACCAGATTTTTGTAGATGTCCGCAACCTCTTCGTTCGAAAGCACACTGTCTTCCGGCGGCACCAGCAAATCAAGTAGATGCGCAACCGATCCGTACAAAACGGTATAGCGCTGACCGAGCGCCTCCGTTCTCAAATACGAGAGAACGGTATGAGGGCCAATGAATGATCCTTTGGCAAGGCGTGGAGTGCTAGAATCGACCATACAAATAGAAAATCAAAACGGACGCTGGGATGCCGGAAGCGGAAACAATGCACCGGAGAATGAAATTCGGCAAAGGGTCAAGGATCGATATTCACGATCCTCCGAATCGTCAATGCTCCGCAAATCAACAAAATGACAACGGCAGCCAATGTTCCAATGCCAACAGGAGAAGTCAAAAATGGATGGAGCATCCCAGGATTCACGAAATGAAGCGCGAAACCGATTGCAATCGGCATCATGGAAAGAATGATTCCCTGCAAACGGCCTTGCGCCGTCAGCGTCTTGATGCGCTCCTGTATCCGGAGACGGGCGCGGATCGTCTTCGAAATCGTCTCGAATATCTCCGCCAGGTTTCCGCCTGTGCTACGGGCCGTTTCAATCGAAAGCACCACCAAGGACAAATCCTCCGATCCAATGCGGGAATCCAGATTGTGAAGCGCCTCCTCAAACGGAACGCCGACTCGCGTCTGGTGCAAGACCGTCGCAAATTCCTCCGAAATCGGATGCACGCCATTTTCTGCAATGTGCTCAACCGCTTGCAGAATCGAGAACCCGGAACGCATCGCGTTGCTCATGTCCGAAAGCGCGTCCACCAATTGCAAATTGATCTTGTCCCTGCGGCGTTTCCGCATGACCAGCAAAAGCTGCGAAGGCGCCAACAGCATCAATGACCCCAACCCGCAAGAAACCGCCAGACGCACCAAAATCACAATCAGACTTCCCCGGACTCCCCCCAATACGAGAAACGACAAAAATGCAACAATCGCCGCACATAGCCAGGCAATTTCCGCAATCCGAGAAGGCGGAATGAACAGAAACAGATCCTCAAATCCTACCGAAGCCTTGCGGGAATAGCCCCGGCCATACGAAATCGCTCCCTTTTCCAAAGCCTGCAAACCGAAAACGCAGAGCCCTGCAAAGCAGAGCCCCGTCAAAACCGGTACAAGAATGGCAAGTAGCTTCGTGGATATCATGTCAATTTTGTGTGGACGTCTCCATCATAGCAGTTTTCCAATCATTCTTCAACACGGACGCCCACCGGATTTTCCCATGTATCTTCTCAAACTCAATGCGACCATATCCGTCGCATTGAGTTGTTCCGAAG
>JBJEVW010000072.1:0-18453 GCA_051884735.1 Kiritimatiellia bacterium
CTGTTCCAGACGGGAGAGCTTGCGCAACCATGCCCAATCCCGGAGAAACAGTTTTGGACAACCCTGTTCCCAAGAAGAAAGACGACAATCGGAACAAACCAGATTCCGGCCAAAACCACGCGCCAAAACAAGCCTATCTCCAAATCATAGCCAATCATGAATGGAAGAAATAAAGAAAGGAGCCTCGGCAATCACGTGAAAGCAGAAAGGCAATTAATGATGAATGTAGATCCGTGAGGAAGAAGAAGAACCTTCGTTTTGGGCAAGGGTCAAGAAACGCCAACCATATCGTTCGTAGAAAGAAGTATGATCGGTCAACAGGTAAACGGGTGAAATTCCTTTGCTACGGAGGGTTTCAACAGCGATATGGAGAAGCGTTCCGGCGATTCCGCGGCAACGATATTCGCGTTCGGTAAAGACGGCACAGATATTGGGAGAAAGATCTTTGCGGCTATGGAAATCGTTTTCGATGACACCGAGCCCACCGACGATTTTGTCGTTATCCAGGCAGAGAAACCAACCATATTCCGTTTTGGCGGAAAGATAGGAAGACATGCATTCCAGATAGGCATCAACGGGAACGTCCCATTTTTCGTGAAACCATTGGGCGGCCTCGTGCAGAAGTTCCGGTTTGTCTCGAAGAGAAATGAAGGAAAGTGAATTTTGCATGGTTCCGTTATCGTAGGGAAGGATCAAGACGATCACGAAGGGCATCGCCGAAGCGATTGGCGCAAAGGATGAGACCGAAAACGGCGAGGGTTACAAAAAAGCCCTCCCACCAGATGCCTTGCCAAAGGCGAATCCGGGCATTGTTGAGCATAACGCCCCAGGATGGTTCGTCTTGCGCACCGAGGCCGAGGAAAGAGAGAAACACTTCGGTCGAAACCGCGGCGGGGAAGCGCAGGGAAAACTGGATGATCACCAGGTGCATCACATTGGGAAGGATGTGCCGAAAAAGGATTCGCGGGGTGGAATAGCCGAGGACCTTTGCGGAGAGGATATAGCCCCGATTGGCGTGTTTCAGGGTTTCGGAACGGATTGTTCGATAGACCCCGACCCAAGTTGTGCAGCCGATACCGAGGTAAACGCCAAAGAGACCCTTTCCGGCGATCAAGGAAATGGCGAGAATGAGCAAAACAGACGGTACTGCGGCGATTGTTGCCGCTAAAGCCGTGCAGAAAGCGTCGACCTTACCCCGGAAAAAACCGGCGGCGAGTCCGAGCAGCGCTCCGAAAGGGACCGCGATCAGAGAGGAAATAACGCCGACATGGAAAGCGATGCGGGACCCTTGGAGAAGGCGGCGGAAGACATCGCGGCCGAGGTTATCGGAGCCCAGCAGGAAAAAATGCTTGGAACCATCGCGCGCGACGGCGCAGGTCAAGGGAGGCCGGTAACGAAGGTCGAGACTGACTTGGTTGTAACCTGGAACCTGGTTGTTCCATTTTCCATTCAGATAGGCGAATTCCGCGAAAACGGCAGCAAGGAGGTAGACGCAGAGCATGAAGACCGTCCATTTTGGAAAGTGGCGGCGGTATGCCGTGGCATCGGCTTGCTTTGTGAAACGGATGAACATCAGAGTTGGTTGAACAGATCCAAGATGTTCGTAAAAGCGTCCTTTTGTTTATTTAGGCCGTTTGGGCAGAAATCGATCAGATCGACAAGAATCTGGAGTGCCTCATCAAGGACGATATCGGATTTACGGAGTCTCTCCTCATTTTTCTTTTTGCGCAGTTCGGGGTTTTTGCCGAGGGCGTCTTTGTCGCAGCCGTCGGTTTCGGGGAAAGCGTCCGGGTCGGACTCTTCGTCGCCGAACGTGCATTTCCGCACCTCCTCGGCCAGTTCATCGTTTTCGAGCGCCTCTTGGAAGCGTTTTTGATAATCGAGCGACTTCACGTTATTGGTCAAGGAGGAATGGTAGCGGTCGATCAGGCGGATTCGAGCCTGCCAGGCGGTATTTGTTGATGTGCGCGCTTTGGAGCGTTCCTTCAGTTCCGGGATGACAGAACCATAAGTGCCGGCGGCCTGGTAGCGGGCGGGTTGGATCCATTTGCGGGGAAGGGCACCGGGGAGTTTATCCTCGCCCAGATCGGGGTATGCCTCGAGGATGGACGGCAAATGGATATCAGTCGGGACGCCCTTGATTTGGGTAGAGGAGCCGTTGATCCGGAAGAAGAGGGCGGTAGTCGCCTTCAGTTCGCCGAACTTGTTGTCGAGCGGCACCATTGTTTGGACCGAGCCTTTCCCGTGTGTACTGTAGTCGCCGACAATGATTGCGCGATTGTAATCCATCAGAGCTGCGGCGACGATTTCCGAAGCGGAAGCGGAGAGACGGTTCACCAGAACGACAACGGGCTTTTCGAACGCGATGGAAGGATCGTTATCGGGAAGACCGATCAACCGGCCGAACTGTTGCACAACGACAATGGGACCGCGGCGGATAAAGAGACCGGCCAGCTTAATCGCTTCGGGGAGGGAACCGCCCCCGTTGTTGCGCAAATCGAGAATCAGACCTTCAACGCCGGCTTCATTGAGTTTGGCGATTTCGGTTGCGACGTCGGCGGAAGCGCTTCGTGGCGTCGAGCCGTTGTCGCTCATGGAAGCGTAGAACGCGGGCAGTTTGATGTAGCCGAGGGTACGGCTATTGCCGCGGGCATCGGTGAGGGTTTCGATTTGGGAAGAAGCGGCTTGCTCCTCCATTTTGATTTCATCGCGAACGAGCGTCACGATTTTTTCGCCATCGGGCTTTGCCGTCGGGATGACGCGGAGGCGCACGGTCGTGCCGATCGGGCCGCGAATCAGACGCACCGCCTTATAGAGAGGCCAGTGTCGGATATCGATGAATTCGCCATCGCCTTGGGCGACGGCGATGATTCGATCGCCTGGTTCGAGTCGATTGGGCGAAGTATCCCGATCGGAGGGGGACCCGGGGACGATTTCCACGATTTTCGCGGTTCCGCCATCGGACTGGAGTTGTGCGCCGATTCCTTGGAGCGAGAGTTGCATATCGATTTGGAAATCTTCTGCCAATGCGGGCGAGAGATAATCGGAATGCGGATCGTAGGCGGAAACGGCAGCGGAGAGGAACTTCGCAAACCACATTTCCTGATCGGCGTCGCGCAAGTACGAGAGCAGATGCCCGTTGTTTTCGCGAATTTGTTCGCGTGTATTTTCGATTGCGGCGTCGACCGTCTGGACGGCATTGGTCAGGGCTGTAAAAGCGGCGGCGCATTCCGCAGCGGCATTTGTGGATGCATTGGCTTTGGCGATTGCCTTTTCGTAGCGGTTGGAGGCGTTTTGGTTTGCGATTTGGCATGCGATACGGGCATCCAGGAGGATATTCCGGATTCGGGCTTCCCAGACAGCGTCCTGCTCGGCTCGGTTGGCGGGACGCGGGAGTTTATCCCGGCGGAAGACATACGTTTCGTCGGTAGCCTCGTCCCATTTGTTGCTCAGGATGGAATCGACGAATGCGCATCGTTCGGCGGTTCTCTGGACATAGCGCTGAAAGAGCTGTTGGCCGAATTCGACATTTCCGGCGGCGATTTGCGAAAGGTAATTCAGGCGTTGCGGCTCGAATTCCTTTTCGTCCTCTTGCGTAAAGAAGATATGGCTTGGATCGAATGCGTTGAAGTAGTTGGTCCATGCGGCCGGAGAGAGTGCATCGTCGAAGCTTTTATGCGTGACATGCAATTCGGGCATATAGCGTGCAACGGTTTGAGCGATTTCCCGGGCGTTTTCGAGAGGAGCTGCCTCCGGGAGATCGAAATCGTATTCCGATTCGCCGGGTGCGAGTCCGTTTTCGGCCCATGCGGGTTGCGCGCACAAGCCGATTTGCCCTGCAAACGCTAGCAGGAGGGCTAGTTTCGAGCGGAAGAGAAAAGCGTAGAATTTGTTCATAATCGTGGAAAAGGGGGGCGTTTTTCGGGAAAACGCGCAACCCCGGATTGACCGGGAGGCAGAGAACGAACAGCAGCAAAAGCCGGTGCGGCGACTATTTTTTCGTCGATGTGCGAGGCGGGCTTTTCCGGGTCTTGCGGACAAAGACTTTGGGTTTAGGCGGTTGAATGCCGAATCGTTGGATCAGCTCGGCGGCGTTTGGGATTTTATCGCGATACTGGTAGAACATACGATCAAGTGCCGAGATTTGCTTTTCGGAGAGCGTTGCGTTTTTCCGGAACTGTCCATCGAGGGATTCGAAAAATTCACGATCGCTGAAGACCCGTTTTCCGCTGCGCTTCGGTTCATTCCATTCCGTGACGTCTTTCAGGGCATTGAGGACGGTTCGGATATGTTCGACATCCACGGCAATCGGTTCCTCGTATGCGATACCGAGGCTTGAGCAGAGTTCGGGGGAGAATCCGGGAATTCTAGCGCGAGCGTTAAGGAAGATTTTCCGGAGATAAAAGAGCTGTTTGTCGCTCAGGCGGCGCCCGCCGTGCAGCTGATTGGCGAGGGAGCGGAAGAAGTTCGAATCGCGTTCCTCGACGCCGGCATTTTCCAAGATTTCGACGATCCGGACGGATGTCGGATCCGGTGCCTGTACTGGATTGGGGGCGGCCAATTCCTGAAATCCGGTTTCGCGGGCGATAGTTTCGACTTCGGGAATCTGATCCCGGTAGCGGAGCATCATCCGGACGAGGGTATTGAACTGGTTGCTCGAAATCGGCTTAGCCGGAACGGCTGCCGGATTGAAGACCAGTTGCCGTGTAAGGGGTGTCGGGGCGTCCGGCTGACTGGTGTTCCGCTCTTGCGCACGGCGTTCCTTTGCGGAGGTTCGTGCGATACCCTGGAAATCGTTTGCGATATCCTGTGCGAATGTAAAATCGGAGAATGTCCGTTTGCCGATTGTCCGAGGCTGAGACCAGGCCTTGACGGCGCATAAGGCGGCGAGCACCTTGCGAACGGCCTCGGGGTCGGCCGGAGCCGGTTTGGCGGCATCGAGCCAACCGAGAAGGCGTTTGTAGAAATCCGCCAGCATGGATTGCCACTCGATTTTCCGGTCGGGATTTTCGACATCATCGAGTTTCTTTTCCATGGCCGCAGTAAAGCCGACATCGAACAATTCGGGGAAATGGGGAACGAGGTAGTCGTTCAGCGCGAATCCGATATCGGTTGCGCGGAGGGAGCGGTCTTTTGTTTCGACATAGTTCCGTTCCTTGATGGTTCGGATGATGGAAGCGTAGGTAGAAGGCCGTCCGATTCCGCGTGCTTCGAGTTCCTTGACGAGGGATGCTTCGCTGAAGCGTTTAGGCGGTTTGGTTTCCTTTTTGTCGGGAAGAACCGCAAGCGCCTTCAGCTTCCCGTGGATTGCGAGCTCGGGGATTTCCTTTTGAAGATCGTCTGTTTCCTCCTTGCCTTCGGCGGTTTGCCGGGGCGAATCGTCATCCTCTTCCTTAAGTGCGATGATTTTGTAGCCGGGGAATTTCAGCGTGGACGTGGAAGCGGTCAGTTCGGCAGTCGATGGAGAAGTCTCGTGGGTAGATGCGGAAGCGAGGACGGTGATTGTCCGCCGGTCGTAGACGGCGGGCTGCATTTGCGATTCGAGGAAATTCCGGTGGATGAGACCGTAGAGTTTAGCGGCGATGCGGATATTATCTTCCGAGAGACCCGTATCGGCCGATCTGAGTTTTTCGAGAACATCGGTTTCGGCAATATCGGGATCGGTCGGGCGAATCGCCTCGTGAGCGGCCTGTGCATCTTCCTTGTTCGTGTAGTTATGCGGGTTGGAATATTGAGATCCAAACGTCCGGACGATGTAGTTTTGAGCGAGCGAGATGGCATCGGCGGAAAGCGCGATCGAGTCGGTACGCATATAGGTGACGAGGCCGGCTTCATAGAGTTTTTGCGCGAGCCGCATTGTGTTTTCCGGCGAAAGGCGAAGTTGGTTGTTTGCGGCCTGCTGGAGCGTCGACGTCTTGAATGGCGGGTAGGGATTTTTCTTTTCCGGAGCGGATTTGTCGTCCATCACGGTATAGGTAGCGGTACGGAGGAACGATTCGGTCCGTCCGGCGGCATCCGCGTCATTGATATCGGCCTTTTGCCGGTCGATTTTCTTCAGTTGAAGGACAAACGGCGTTGCCGTGCCATCGGCGCGCTGCACCTTGACATGGAATTCCCAGTAAGGGTGGGAGACGAAGCCATTGATTTCGCGATCGCGTTCGCAAATGATGCGGAGCGCGACGCTTTGGACACGTCCGGCGCTCAGGCTATTGTCTTTGCTGCGCAATCCGGCGCGGCGAAGGGTCGGGGAGATTTTGAACCCGACGAGACGATCGATCAGCCGGCGAGCCTGCTGGGCGTCGACGCGGTTTTGATTGATTTCGTGGGGATTCTGCAAGGCCTTGAGGACGGCGGTACGGGTGATTTCGTTGTATTCGATCCGATGGAAAGGCTTTTGGAGCTTAGCCTTTTTCAGGGCAGCGTTGAGCACCTCGTAGAGATGCCAAGCGATGGCTTCCCCCTCGCGGTCCGGATCGCTTGCGAGCAAGATTTCATCGGCGGAACGCGCCAAACGGACGAGGTCATCGACGACCTTGTCCTTTCCTTCGGAGATGATATATTGCGGTTCGAAGGTCCGGTTGTCGTTGGAGATGGCGATTCCGAGGGAATGCTCGGGAAGATCGCGAATATGTCCGACGGAAGCCTTGACGATATAGTCAGGACCGAGGATATTGCCGACGGTGTGTGCTTTTGCGGGAGATTCTACGATAAACAGTTTGGACATGGCGCTATTGTCAAAAGCGAATACAACAGAGAAAGGAATGAAACAGGAAAAGAACTTTCGCGACCGGTTTTCCGGGACGTGGAAGCGCCTGTTTTTCGATGTGGAAAAAGGAGTAACACAAGAAAAAAACGGATGCAAGAAATAACCGCAACCGGGCGATTTGAAATAAAACGCAAAAACTTTTTATGGGAGCGGAAAAACGAGAAAATTCCCGCCTGTGCGCGTGCCTCGCGTGCGAGCGTTTGCGCGAATAGGCGGCAGGAAAACGGCCGGATGGGGAGGCGGTTTATTCGAAAGGGTAGCGGAGATTCCAGCGGCGGCGGAGATCGTCCATGAGACCCATTCGCCGCAGCGTTTCGGCATGCGGATTTTCGGGGCATTCGATCCGGCCGTTTTGAAGGGCGTTTTGCACGGAAAGCAGTTCGTACTCGTAGCCGGTCATTTGAGGCGGCGGGGAATAGGAAGCGATTTCCCGGCCTTGCCGGTCGTAAAGTTTCATTTTGCAGAAATTGGGAATACATTCGATGAGGGCGCGACCGTTGGAGCAAACAATGCAACCGGAGCCATCGACCGCGCCGGCGATTGACGCATAGAGGAGGGCCATCCGTCCGTCCGGATAGGAGAGCGAAATACAGTCGTTCCGGTCGACACCCTTGGCGGTTTTCGTGCAAGCGGATTCGATCTGTTCGAAATCGTTTCCGAAAAACAGTTCGGCGAAGACGAGGGCGTAGATTCCGACATCCAGGAGCGCGCCGCCTGCGAGCGCCGGTTCGGCGATGCGTGGGATTGCCTCCATATTGCCGCCCAGGTTTGCGGTCAGGAGAACAGGCGTGCCGATGATACCGGAAGCGAGCACTTCGCGAATCGTCTGAACGAAAGGCAGAAAACGGGTCCACATGGCCTCAGCGACAAAGAGACCATTCGCCGTTGCACGGCGAAAGATCGACTCGGCCTGTTGGCGGTTGACGGTAAAGGGTTTTTCGCAGAGGATGTTTTTCCGGTGGTCGAGGCAGAGCATCATATTGGCGAAATGCTCTGAATGGGGTGTAGCGACGTAGACGAGATCAACATTTGGGTTGGCGGCCAGTTCCTCATAGGAGCCGCATGCGATCGAGGCGTTCCATTTGGCGGCGAAAGCCTTTGCGCGGTCGAGGGAGCGGGATGCAACGGCATAGAGTTCGAAGGAATGCATCTGTTGGATGGTTTTGGCCATGATAGATGCGATATTGCCGCAGCCGAGAATTCCGATTCGGGGCATATTGTTTGGCAGGGAGGAAAAGGGGATAGAGGGATTGGGGGCGTCAGGAGCGTGCGCGAACATAGAGATTGTCGGGTGTCCGACGGAGAAGGCACTTCATTTCGAGTGCGATGAGGAGCGAAGGAATGCTCCCAGGGGGGATGCAAGACGCGCGTTGCAGTTCATCGGCGGATTTAGGGGAGGCGTCTTGGAAGCAGGAAAGAAGCTTTTGTTCATTGGGCGTCAGGTTGGCCGGCATCGGAAGTTTAGGAGGCGGGGCAAGCGAGGGGAGGGGGGAGGGGGCGTTCCCGAAAGCAGGGAGGGACGCAAGCTCCTCGAGAACGTCCTCGGGGCAATCGATGAGGCGTGCGCCGCTTTTGATGAGTTTGAGGCACCCGAGGGCCGAGGGGTCGGATATTCTGCCGGGGATAGCCATCACGGCGCGTCCCTGTTCGAGGGCGGCGTCGGCGGTAATCAGCGTTCCGGAGCGCAGACCGGCCTCGACGCAAAGGACGCCGCCGGAGAGTCCGGCGATAATCCGGTTGCGCATGGGGAACGTCTGGCGATCGGCATTTCGGCCGAACGGGTATTCGGTCATGACGGCGCCGCCGACCTCGCAGATCCGGTGTGCGAGGCCGCGGTTTTCGGCCGGGTAGATTTTATCGAGGCCGGAGCCGATGACCGCGATCGTCTTTCCGCGGCTTTGCAGTGCTCCTTCGGCGGCCTCGGTATCGATACCGCGAGCGAGGCCGGAGACGATGACGAGACCGGCCATGGAGAGGCGGGAAGCGAAGAGGCGTGCCGTATCGCGCCCGTAGAGTGTCGGAGCGCGGGTTCCCACCATTGCGAGGCAGGTTTTGGACAAGAGAGCGGCATTGCCGGCGATATAGAGAGCCAGTGGCGGGGTATGGATGGATTTGAGCAATTCTGGGTATTCGGGTTCGTTGAGCGTCAGGATCCGCGTATTGCAAGAAGCTGCGCGTTCCTCCTCGCGTTTCCAAACTTCGTTGCGGACTGCCTGGCAGATGGCGGCGGCGCGGTCTTCGCCGATTCCGCGCACGGCGAGCAATTGTTCCGGGGTGGCGGTGGCGAACTCGACGATCGAGCCGAAATACCGGATTCCGGCGCGAACGGTTACCGCACCGATGGAAGGGATTGTGTTAAAGAGGATATAGGCTTGCGATTCGTTCATGTTGGAGAGCGTACAAAAAAGGGACGCGTCTGTCACGAAGTTTAGTTTGCGAACTTTTCGCAAATGCTGTATTCTTTTTGGCGGACGTCCCAGCCATTCCTTTTGGGATGACATGGAGGCGTCCGTAACTCCTCCTTACTATTTTTCCTATGAAGAAAACCGTTTGTTGTGCCCTGGCGGCCATTGCCGCTGTTTTGACGCTCGTCTCCTGCTGCAAGGAGCAGACTGCTGCGACGAAGACCTTTACGATTGGATTGGACGATTCGTTTCCTCCGATGGGGTTCCGTGATGAGAAGACCCACGAAATTGTCGGTTATGACGTGGATTTGGCGCGCGAAGTGGCCAAGCGCCGCGGTTGGGAGTTCAAGGCCATGCCGATTGACTGGAATACGAAAGAGCTCTCGCTTGATTCCGGCGAAATCGATTGCATCTGGAATGGCTTCACCATGACACCGGAGCGTCGCCAGGCGATTTGCTTCACGCCGGCCTATCTCAAGAATGCGCAGATTGTCATTGTCCGCGAAGATTCACCTGTGAAGACGCTTGCGGATCTTGCCGGCAAGCGAGTCGAAGCGCAGGCGGGTTCCTCGGCGATGGAAGCCATCGAAGGCAATGCGGAGTTCCACAAGTCCCTCAAGGAAGTCGTTGGCGTCAAGGAGAATCTGACGGCACTGATGGAATTGGAGTCCGGCACGGTTGATGCGGTCGTCATCGACCTTGTCGTCGGCCAAGACAGCATTCGCCGTTCCGGCAAAGCCTTCCGCGTTCTCGAAGAGTCTCTCGCGCCCGAGGAATACGGCATTGGGTTCAAGAAAGGGAATGACGAGTTGATGGCGGCTGTTTGGGAAACGCTGTGCGAAATGGCGGCAGACGGAACGGTCCAGAAGATTGACGAGAAATGGTTTGGCACGTCCCTCTCCACGATTTCCGTTTGTGAGAAGTAAGCTCGGCAATCGTCCGGGGCTTTGAATCCGATTCGGTTGAACCCGTTGCCACCTTTCCGCAAGATGTCCGGGTTCAGCCGTTTTTCGTTTTTGTGGGCTGAATCCATTGCTGTTTTGGGGAGACATGAATCTCGTTATTTTTCTGGCTTCCATATCAGGGGCGATCGACTGGCAGATGCTCAAGCCGATGTTGGTCGGTTGCACCTATACCATTTACCTGTTCTTTCTGACGCTTTTGTTTGCGCTCCCGCTGGCGCTCCCCATTGCGTTGGGGCGCATGTCGCGCTTCAAGCCGCTGTCGAGTGCAATCAACTTCTATTTGCTGGTCATGCGCGGAACGCCGTTGATTCTGCAAATCATTTTCATTTATTTTGCTCCGTATTACCTGTTCAAGGCAACGCCCGCGCCGCGTTTTGCAGCGGTGACCTTTGCGTTTGTCCTGAATTACGCCGCGTACTTTGCGGAAATCTATCGTGGCGGAATCGAGAGCATTCCCAGAGGGCAGTATGAAGCGGCGAAAGTCCTCGGTTTCACGAAAACACAAACCTTTTTCCGCATTATCCTGCCGCAGGTGATCAAGCGCATCGTTCCGGCGACGGCCAACGAAGTGATTACGCTGGTCAAGGACACGGCACTAGCGCAAACGATTGGCGTAGCGGAACTTTTTCGTGCGGCGCAGACGATTTCGTCGGCTCGCTTTTCCGTTGTTCCGATTTTTGTCGCGGGCGTTTTTTATTTTCTCATGAACGCCGTTGTCGATACCGTTTTCCAGCGGATCGAGCGGAAACTGGACTATTACCGATAGGATGAACATGGACGACAAGACGAAGATTGTCCAGGTCAGAAATCTGGTCAAACGCTTTGGCGACAATGAAGTTTTGCATGGCGTTTCGTTTGACATCGATTGCGGCGAAGTTTTGGCGATCATCGGACCATCGGGCGGCGGCAAATCGACGCTTTTGCGGTGCGTGACGAATTTGGAGCGCATCACTTCGGGAACGATTCTGATAGATGGGAAGACGCTCGTCGAGGATGGCGTCTATGGGACGGCCCAGAATCAGCGAGACGTCTGTCTGTCGATTGGGCTGGTCTTCCAGAATTTCAATTTGTTTCCGCATTTTTCGGTTCTCCGGAATGTGACGGAAGCCCAGATTCATGTGCTAGGACGGTCGCGTCCGGAGGCGGAATCGATAGCGATGGATTTGCTTTCCAAGATGGGGCTTGACGCGCGTGCCCATGCGTATCCGTGCGAATTGAGCGGCGGACAGCAGCAGCGGGTCAGCATTGCCCGTTCATTGGCTCTCAATCCGAAGATTCTCTTCTTTGACGAACCGACCTCCGCCCTTGATCCGGAACTGACGGGCGAAATTCTGAAAGTCATCCGGCAATTGGCGGAAGCCCACATGACCATGGCGATTGTGACGCATGAAATGGCTTTTGCACGGGATGTTTCGGATCGCGTCCTCTTTCTTGATGGCGGCTTGATTGCGGAAGAAGGTCCGGCGGCGGAGGTCATCGGCAATCCCCAAAATGCCCGCATGCAGAGTTTCCTGAAGCGGTATACGGAGAGTGGGGGCGAATGGAAGAAGTCTTTGTGAACGGATGATTGAGAATTGTCGCTGTGAAACGCTCGAGCAAGTTTACGTCCTGGCTACGTCTCTTCCGGCTTCCCAATTTACCGACAGCGATTGGCGATGCGTTGGCGGGAGCGGCCTTGGTGTCGCATTTCCTCTGGCAAGGAGGTGACGGCTTTGCGGGCTGGCGTCCGGTTTTCGCGGCGGGTTTTGCAGAGTTGTTTCTGTATATGGCAGGGCTTGTCGACAATGATCTTGTCGGTTTAGAAGAAGATTTGACGCAAGCCCCGAAGCGGCCGTTGCCCGCCGGAGAAATCGGGATATCGGTGGCCAGAGTCGCGCGTAGCGTCTGTTTTGCGGCGGCGGTTGTCGCGGGATATGCGGGCGGTATGCCGCAGGGATGGTGGGCGGTTTTTGCGGCAGTGGCGCTGTGTGTGCTATGCTACAACCGGTTCAAGAAATGTTTTCCGGCGTTTGGTCTCGTCAGCATGGGGCTCTGTCGGGGAACGGCGGTGTTGCTGGGAGCTGGAGCGGTTGCTCCGGCGGCGGAATGGGTTCGTATCTGGCAAGTCTGGGCTTTGGCGTTCGGTTGGACGGCGTACATTACCGCCGTCACGTGGCTGGCGCAGCGGGAGCATGAAGCGAAAGAGCCGCTTGGGTTCAGCCGCTATGTTGCGGGCGCGGTGTCGATTTTGTTGCCGGCGATTGCCTGCATTGGCGTAACGGCATGGGTGTTGCCGCTCTTTTGCCTTCTGTTTGCGTTTGTGCGCTGGTGTCTTTCCGTTGCGCCGCTAGGGCGGCTTCATTCCCCTGACATCCGGCGGAAAGCGGTTGGGGATGTGATTGAGACGCTTCTGTATTTGCAGGACGGTTTTCTGTTGTTGTTTCTGGCCTGTGGCGTTTCCGGCGGCGTCTTGATGATGGTCGTCGCAGCGTTGGTTTTTACGCGGCATTTTATGACTTGGGGCGTGCACTATCTGTTTCCGGCTGTTGGCGGCTCGTAAAGGAGAATGCGAAGGATGAAGCATTTGATACTCAGTGTAGCCGGACTCGGTTGGGAGGATTTGGAGCGGAGCGGAGGCGCAACGCTTTGCGGGCTCCGGTTTGCGCCATCGGCATCGGTTTTTCCGGCACTCACCTGTGTTGTGCAGGGAACGCTGAGAACGGGACTTTTGCCCTGCGTGCATGGGATGACGTCGAATGGGTACTACTCGAAGATTTTGCAGAAACCATCATTTTGGGAGCAGTCCAGCGCGCTTGTGCGAGGGGGGCGCATTTGGGAACGGGCGCGTTCGTCCGGATCGACGGTCGGGATGTTTTTCTTTCAGCAGAGTTTGGGGGAAACGGTTGACGCGCTTGTTTCGCCGGCGCCGATCCATCGGCATGGCGGTGGCATGATCATGGCGAATTATGCGCAACCCGAAGGAGCTGCCGAGGCGATGCGCAAGAAGCTGGGAACCTTTCCATTGTGGCGATACTGGGGACCGCTTGCCTCGGCGAAGGCGGGAGATTCCGTTTTGGAGCATTTTCTGGTGATGCGGGACCGGTACGATCCGGACATCTGTTTTTTGTACTTGCCGACGCTTGATTACGAGGCGCAGCGGTATGGACCGTTGCATCCGCGATCGGCGGCGGCGTTTGAGCGGTTCCGGCGCGAGTTGGAGCGGCTGGTTGCGCTTGCGAAGCAATGTGGTTCGGAAGTGACGGTGCTAGGCGAGTATGCCATTGGCAAAACGACGATGGCGCCGGTCTATCCAAACAAGACCCTCCGCCGGTATGGTCTGTTTTTCACGAGGGATGTAGGCGGGCGTCTCTATCCGGACTTTGCGGCGTCCAAAGCCTTTGCGATGGTGGATCATGAAATTGCGCATGTCTATGTCCGCCATCCGGAGGACGTAGAATTTGTGCGGAGCGTTCTGGCCGAAACCGGTGAATACGAACGCGTGGAAGTGGCGCGCGAAGGAGCCGAGTGGGCGCATTCGTCTGCGGGGCAATTGCTGTTGCTTGCGCGGCAAGGCTCGTGGTGTGCGTATCCTTGGTGGGGCGAATCGAGAGAAGCACCGGACTGGGCGACACACATCGACATCCACAACAAACCCGGGTACGACCCTTGCGAGTTGTTTTTCAATCGACGCATCCCGATACCGCCATCGACATGCCAAAACGCATCCCGCATTGGTGGAACGCATGGCCGATGCAGTCGCATTGCCGTTGCCTCGACGGCGTTCGAGCCTGCGGATACGTATCTAGAGAATGTCAAACGGCTCCAAGTGGCATTGGATTCCCTCCGTTAGCCAACGGCAGGGGCGTGGACAATGCGGCGTTGTTGTGAATGCGGTGCATTTTTTCAGACGATTACAAGGGGCGTGTCGAGTGGCGTACAATGACTTTGGGTTCAACAATGTGGTTGTCCGCCTTTTCGCCATCGATGAGACGGTGCAGTTCGCGGATGGCGATTTTCGCCCGTTCTTCGTCGCATCCGGAAACGGAAGAGATGTGCGGAATGACATAGTTGCAGATGGGGGAGTTGTCGATTCCGACAATCTGGATGTCATCGGGAACGCGTTTGCCGTTGGCTTGGAGCGTCTGAATAGCCGTGAAGGCGACAGAATCGGCGGGCGTTACGATTGAATCCCAATCGTGGGATCTGTCGAGCGATTCGATGATTTTCCGGATCAAGATTTCCTGCCGGTAGTTTTGGATATTCCAGATGTGGGAGGGCTGGAATGGAACATTGGCTTCCTGCAAGGCCCGTTTGAAACCCGCAAGGCGCATTTGCGTTTCGTTATCGGCGGTCATGACAAACAGGGGAGATTTGCAGCCACAGTCCAGCAAGTGTCTGGTTGCGCAGTAGCCAACGCTGGTTTGATCGAGACCGACATTGGGAATTTTTCCGGAAAGCGGGTGATCGTAGATGGTGACGACGGGAAGAGGGGTGGAGGAAAGAATTTCGTTGATGAGCAGGCTTTCGGAGATGGAGGTGACGACGGCGAGGATTCCATCGACAGCGGCGGGATTGGCCGCCTTGAGCGCGTCTTTGAGTTCGTCCATTGTCCAGTAGAATTGAAGCATCAGGCGTTCGCTACGGGAATTGAGTTCTCTGGCGATGGTGCCGAGGAGCGTGGAATCGAGTCCGGAGCTAGGCTGCCCGTAGAATTGGGGGATCAGGATTGCGATGGCGCCCCGTTTCCCCTTCACGAGGGCGCGCGCCATGGCGTTGGGAGTATAGCCGAGCCGTTTGGCCGTTTCGTGGATACGGGCGATTGTTTCGGGGCGTGCGGAGCTTTTTCCCATACGATTCCGGAGAACTTTGGAAACGAGGGAAGGCGAGCAGGAAGCTTCGCGTGCGACATCCGAGATGCTGATCATGTGGAAAGAGCTGAGGAAAAAAGAGTTAAACCAAAAGGACCCGGCCGATTCGAAAAGAGGCGGAGAACTGATCGAGTGGGGTCGAGAGGAGGGCGATTTTTTTCCGGCGGCAGTGTGCCAGCAGATTCGGTTCCGGGGTCCTTGCGTGGCAGAGAAGGATGGCGGGAAGGTGTTTTTCGAAGGCGACACCAGCGGCGACGGCGCGATTCTGGAGCGTAATCAAGATGGCTCCGCAGGGCGCGTGTTCCAAAACGTCCGACATTTGATCGGAGGCGTAGGCGGTTTGGATGCTGTCGAGGTCGGCGAGTTCCGGCGTCAGGAGCGTTGCATTGAGCAAGGGGATGAGTTGGCGTGGCGTCATGGCGGGGAAAATCAGGAAGCGTGTGTGCGGGCACGGGAGATCGAGCGGGCTTCTGCGAGCAGTGCCTCGTAATCGAGCGTCAGAAAGCGACCATCGCGGTAGAGTTCGCGACCGGCAACGACGGTCAAGCGATTTTCGTATCCGGAGGAAGCGTAAACAACATTGGAAAGCGTGTTGTTGTCGGGGAGAAAGGCTGGGGTGTCGAGATCGAGGGCGCAGAAATCGGCTTGTTTGCCAGGTTCGAGCGAACCGATGGAGGGGTTGTGGAGAGCGGCTGCGCCGTTGCGTGTCGCCAGATCGAGTGCGAGTTGTGCGGAGAAGGAAGCGGGATTTCCGGAACTGTATTTAGCGAGAAGGGCGGCAAGCCACATTTCGCGGAACAGATTTTGGGCGTTGTTGGACGCCGGGCCATCCGTTCCGATGGCAACGGGAATTCCGGCATGGAGGTAAGCCTGCATCGGGAGGATGCCGGAAGCAAGCTTCAGGTTTGACGAAGGGTTATGCACGGGAATGGCGCCTGTTTTGCGAAGGATTTCCAAGTCTTCTTCGTCAACGTCGACGCAGTGGGCGAGAGAGGTGTCGTTTCGCAGGATGCCGAGATCGCGGCAATAGGGGATTGGGCGCTTTCCGTAGGTACGAAGATGGTCTAGCGTCTCGGTCTGCGTTTCGCTCATGTGCATATAGAACAGGGAGCCTGTTTCATCGGCGAATTCGCGCAGTTTCACGAGAAAGCCGGGGTCGGTCGTATAGACGGCGTGCGGGGAGATGGCGTGGCGCAGGAGAGGGTTGGAGCGGGTGCGTTCGATACGGGCGCGAATCAGGTCGAGGGTTTTCTCGAGTGTCGGACCATTGACGGATGGAAAGAAGTGGGTCAAGCTTTCGCCGAGGACCGCGCGCAGTCCGATTTGCGGGATGAGATCTGCGAGCACGTCTTGGCGCATATACATATCGTAGAAAGCGGTACAGCCCGTTCGAATCAGTTCTGCGAGCGAGATCCGGCAGCCGATTGCCTGCATTTCGGGCGTCAGGTTGGCTTCGGCGGGGAAGATATCCTCATGGAGCCAATCGAAGAGGCTTTTGTCATCGCCCATTCCGCGTATGAACGACATGGCGACGTGCGTGTGCGCATTGACGAGTCCGGGGAGGATGACGGCGTTTCCGAGGTCGGAGACGATGGCATCGGGATGGTCGCGGCGGAGCCGATCGGCGGGGCCGACCGCAACGATGGTTGGGCCGTCGACCAGGATGGCGCCGTGTTGAATTTGCGTGCGGGCATCGTCTTGCGTCAGGACGAGGCGAGCGGTATAGAGCGTACTCATGAAGGTTGCCGTGCGGAGTCGTTTTCCCGGTTTTGTGCATTTTGGCGGGAGAAGATGCACCCGCAGTAATTTTGGCGATAGAGACCGTATTGCTTTGCCAATGCGACGGAGTGTAGAAACCCGTTTTGCTTTTTGAAATTGAATGGCTCGAAGGAGATGGCGGGATCGATTGACATGGCGGCGGCGTTGCCGGCGGCGAAAACGGCGGGGGAATGTTTGTGGGGGGAAACCGTCAAGGAGGTCGTGAAGTGCCGGAACCCGTTTCCGGCGGCGAATGCGGCGGCGAGCGACAGATTGTGGAGAAAACAACGGGCGCAACGGGCACCGCCTTCGGGAGCGGATTCGAATCCGCTGATATCGGCTTTCCACGTTTCCGGTTTGTAGGGAGCGACCTCGACGGGAACATTTTCCGCGCGGGCGAAAGCGCGGAGGGATTCGAGGCGTTTTTCGAATTCTGCGGCGGAGTCCATGTTGTCATTGGCGTAGAAAAGGACAGGATCCCATCCGGAAGCGCGGAGGGCGTGGACGCAGTGGGTTGCGCAAGGGCCGCAGCAAGCGTGAAGGAGAATCTTGTTCATGTGTCGGTGAACGATGGGACGCAAGGCGCGGGCAAGGCACCCGGGCGTTTTTCGATGGCTTGCCGGGTGGCGTCGCGGACGATTTTTCCGGCAAGGATGGCATCCTCGATGGTGGGAAGGGCGGAGAAATTATTTGTCCGGACCGCTTGCAGATAGGCGGCATCGAAAGCGCCAAAATCCTTGATTTCTCCGATAGGGAAGGAGGTGACACCCTTTTCGTTCTGACATTCAAAGAGCCGGGTGTCACGGTCGTAGCGAATGACACCATCGGTGCCGATGATTTCATACAGGTATCGGGATAAACGATTCTTGCAGGTTTGCCCGTAGGAAAAAGAAGTTTCCGTCATGGCATGGGCGCCATTCGAGAGGGAGATATGCGCCCAAACATGATCTGGTGCGATATAGGTATCGGCCCAAGCCCCGAAACCGGTCCAGGCAACGGGCTCGGCACCGGTCCAGAACCGCAGCAAATCGACGAGATGGATTCCGCAGTCCACGAGCGGGCCTCCTTCCAGCATCCGGAGGTGCCGCCGCTTGTTGTATCCGGCGGGCATATCCGGGCGATTTTTTCCATGGCAATCCCAGTTGAAAACGAGACGCATGGAACGCACGGAGCCGATTGCGCCGGAACGGATTGCATCGCGGATTCGGATCGAGATGGAACCAAACCGGTAGCAGAAGCAAGGGACGATAAGGATACCGTATTCTCGGGCGATGCGAAGCATTTCGGCATCGTCCTCATCGGAATCGGTCAACGGCTTTTCGCAAAGGATATGACGGACGCCGTGTGTGGCGGCATCACGGACATTTTGGAGATGCCGGGAAGCAGGTGATGCAATAAGGAGGGTGTCGGGCCGTGCGTTCCAGAATTCCTCCCAATCCGAGGTTCCGAGAGCAAAGCCGTTTTTTTTCGCCACGGCTCGCACATGGTCGGGTTTGGGATCGTAGAGAGCGGTCCGTTCGATGTCTTGAGCAACTGGAAAGGTTGGAAGGTGACTTTTTTCGGCCACGATTCCACATCCGAGAATTCCGATTTTCATACCGGCATTCTATGTCAAAGTCGCGATTTCCGCAATGTATTCCGATCGTGCGGTCGGAGCTCACCCTTATCCCGGTTTTTCGGGGTAAATTCTTCCGGGCCCGGGTCAACGCCTT
>JBJEVW010000073.1:0-4387 GCA_051884735.1 Kiritimatiellia bacterium
CGTGCGCAACGGACGTTTGTGGACGTTGTTTAGGAGGATGGGAGCCATGATGGGCGCGATGAAAAACGGAAGCGATTCTTTGCCGGCGATCCGGATCGAGCATCTTTCGAAAGACTACAGGCTCGGTGTTTTCGGGCACAAGACGTTACGGGACGAATTGTTGGCCAAATGGTATCGGTTGTGCGGAAAGAATCCGGAAGAGCTACTTGGCAAGGTCGGAGACGTACCGCGATCGAATCATGGTGTTTTCCATGCCTTGCGCGACATTTCGTTTGATGTCATGCCGGGGGAGACGGTCGGGCTGATTGGGCGGAACGGAGCCGGAAAATCGACCTGTCTGAAGTTGCTTTCCCGCATTTCCCTGCCGACGAAGGGACGCATTGAGATACGGGGACGCGTCGGGGCGTTGCTGGAAGTCGGTACGGGCTTTCACCCGGAGCTAACGGGGCGAGACAACATTTATCTGAATGGTGCGATTCTCGGCATGAAACGAAAGGAAATCGACCATGTCTTTCGCCAAATCGTGGATTTTTCGGAAATCGGCCCCCATCTCAACACGCCGGTCAAGCGCTATTCCTCCGGCATGTATGTCCGGCTCGCGTTTTCGGTAGCGGCGCATTTGCAGACGGAAATTCTCTTGATTGACGAGGTTTTGGCGGTAGGCGACGCGGAGTTTCGCAAACGCAGTCTAGAGAGGATGTTAGACATTGCGAAAAGCGGCCGGACGATTTTGTTTGTCAGCCACCAAGCGGAGAATATCAATCGCCTGTGCAAGAAGTGCGTCTGGTTTGAAGACGGCCGCATTCGCGAGATTGGCACATGCGAGACGGTTCTCGGTGCGTATCAAGCGTTGTTGGAGCGGGAAAAGGCTGTTTCGACGGGAGCGCGCAAAGATCGCGAAGGGCGGGGAACGGTTTGTCTTACGGATTGTGCCTTGGTTTACGATGCCGAGGCCTGCCGATGGGAAGTCCGGTTGAGTTGGAAGAGTCCGGACGGGGCAACTTGGAACAATCCGCGGGTGGTGCTCAGCCTTTATCGTCCGGGGGCCATGCGGCCGTTGGCGACATTGGATTCGCGGACGATGGATGATTCGCTTCCGGGGGAACTGCCTGCGGAGGGCGGGCTTGTCTGTTCGCTCAGTTCCGATGTCTGGCTTCCCCCTGAGACCTGGCGAATCGATGCCGAGCTCCACGATTCCGCCGGGTTGTGCGACCGGGTCGAACATGCGGCGCAGGCATTGCCGACGGAGATGGAAGCGCGCGGCGGTTGGCGGCTGTTTCCGATGGAACCATGCGACATCCATATCCAGCATTCCTGGCGTCTTGAATAAGGCGAAACCCTTGTTTTGCATTTTCCGTTTCCGGCTTGCGAACCGAATGAACCTTGCATACGATAATATCGTAGTCTTTCTGTTGTCGACACGATTCGATTTGTTTTCAACGGCCTTCTTTTCACGCTCTCGACCATCCATGAAATCCATTCGTCTTTTGTTCCTGTCCATGCTATTGTCAGCATTGTGCCAGCCATGTTTTTCGGATCCGACGCAGTTGCCGGACAAATTAGCCGATGTCTTACGGGTGCAGACAATGCGTGCGGGGCAAGTTCAGATTCAGGCGATTGCCGTTACGGCGGATGGGGCCGGGAGTGCGCTGGTCCGGCTGCCGGATGGGACGATCCGGGCGTTATCCACGGGAGATTCCTTTTCGTTGCCGGCGGAAGGCGTATCGGTATCCTTTTCGGTCCGGAGGATTGGCATTGACGGGGTGGAGTTGGATGCGCCCAGTTTGCCGGATGGCGTCTTGAAGTTGCGGGTTCCGTATCCATCGGTTCCGGATGGTGTGTTGGCCAAGCAGGGAAAAGATCCGGCGACGGATGGTGCGGTGAAGCTATCTGTTTTGGAGGTTGTCGATGTACCGCTACAGGACGTGCTCCGGCTTTTGTCGGGCCTGACGGGCGAGAATATTGTTGTGTCACCGGCAGCCGGCAAAAAACCGGTGCGAATCCATTTGCGGGACATTGGAGCCAAGGAAGCGATTGGGTTGCTCTGTTCATCGCTGGGTGTCTGGTGGCGCCCCGATCCTGCGAGCGGCATTCCGACGATTTTGACGATTGAAGAATATGAGCGTAGCCTGGCGTCGTTCCGGGAGGAAGAGACGGAGACCTTCACGCTCCTGTATCCGAATGTCATTGAAGTTGCGTCGGTGTTGTACGGGCTGTATCCGGACCGTGTGTTTCTGACGTTGGGCGAGTCGGATATCCTGGAAGACGAGAAGAATGATTTGGCGCGGCGTTTCGAGCGCTTCAAGGTCATTGACGATGCCATGGGCAGTTCGAGTTTTGATGCGGGCCCGAGCATTCGATCGATCCAGGTTTCCGGTGCATCGGGCCGCTCGTTTAGCCTCAACGATTCCCGTCGGTATCGCGATTTGGATACGGAGAATGACATCACCTACAAAGGGATGACGGTGAATGAAGCGCGCAAGTTGGAGGAAGCGCGGAGCCGTGGCGACGAGTCGGCGGAGCAGGCACTTCTTTCGGCGCATCGCGACCGGTCTCCCAGCATCTTCGTAACTGTTTCGCGGCGCAACAATCTAGTGATTGTCCGAACGGGGGATTCCCGTGCGATGTCGGACATACGGACGCTGATCCGTCGGCTGGATGTTCCGACGCCGACTGTTCTGTTGGAGATGCGCGTCATGGAATTTGCCTTGACGGACGATTTTGAGAGTTCGTTCGAGTATGAATTTCTCACAAAAAACAACTCCAATGGGAATACCTACGAGCACACGGCGGGCTTTCCGGGCTTTTCACCGCTTTCGGCGGCGGGGCGCACGGACATGTTCGGCTATCAGCTCTTGAGCGAGCATTTCAACGCACGGATTCAGCTTTTGGAAAAGAACGGGAAGGCGCGCACGCTTGCCACGCCGACGCTGCTTGTCGCCAACAACGAGGTTTCGCGTCTGTTTATAGGCGAGGAGGTTCCGATTACAACGGGTGTAACGCTCGAGCCGATTTCCTCGACAACATCCAGCGGTGTCACATACGTAACGGGGTACACGGTGGAGCCGTCGACCACGATTCGTTCAATTGGCACCACATTGTTGGTTACGCCCAGTATCAATGCGGATCATACGGTAACGCTTCATCTCATTCAGGAAGAGAGTGCGGTTGTTCCGAATGGCGGATCGATTCCGTATGGCGATGCCGCCACATTGCAGAAGTTTTCGGTCGATACAGTATCGTCGCGGCGTGTCAGCGGCACGTTCATAGCGGCCGATGGGCTGATGAGTGCGGTTGGGGGGCTGATTCGCGAGCGGGAGAACGAATCGATTTCGCGGGTTCCGGTTTTGGGATCGATTCCTCTGTTGGGCTTTTTGTTTCGCAGTACGGTTCGCGAAAAGGAGCGCAGCGAACTTGTGATTTTCATCCGGCCGCATGTCTTTTCCACGCCTGCGGAGGGGGAGCAGACGAGCAAGAAGCTATTGGAGACGCTCTCGAAGAATCCCGACGTAACCGGCGTCCCGGCATCTTAGCCACGGGTAGCGGGGCGGATAGCGTCGTCCCGGCAAAACCTCAGAGGGTGAGGTGGAACGGGAGGTTTCTTGCTTGAAGAAATGCGGCTCATTCGGTATGCTAGCAGACATGAAAAAGCGTACGATTTTATGGCCGTTTCTTGTTTGTGTTTTGGTATTCGGTTTGGTTTGGCTTCTTGACAATGGGAGGCCGAACCTCCAGTTTGCCAAGGCGCTTCCTAGGAATGCCGTGGCGGTTGCCTATGTAGAGAATTTGCGCGAGCAATACGAGGCTTTTTTCCGGCATCCGATTGTTAGGGCCGAATGCAAAATGCTGAAGATCGATCCGGACGATGCGCTTGCGCCGGGGTGGAAGTGGCTGTTTCGGCTCGTATCGGGTCCCCGCAGCTATTTTGCAGCCGGATACGAAACGGATCGGCGGCCCTACATTGCCGAAATCAGCGAGGTGACCTGGCGTACGCCGATTTTGTGGTTTTTCCAGTCGATCAAGAGAATTCCATGGTTGATCCGTTTTGAGGAGACGGAATCGGGCGTATTGTTTTTGCGATTTGCACCGGATGACGACGAGGTGCTTTCGATCAAGTTGGTCGGGCGTTATTTGCTTGCGTATTGGGGGCCGGAAGGCGACTTCATTCTCGAGATGGAGAAGAGGTTTTTGGCTGACGAGACGAAGGAAAGCGAGACCCTTTTGCTCATGGAGAAGCTGTTTCAAGAGCCGGGATGCGAGGATGGCATTCGCTTTGCGTGCAAACCGAAATTGTTTGCGGAGGCTACGGGATGGGCTGAGCCTGTGCAGCAAACCGAACAAGGAAACCGGCTTCTTGAAGGGAGCTGGATGGCGTTTGTTCCCGGGC
>JBJEVW010000074.1:0-4342 GCA_051884735.1 Kiritimatiellia bacterium
AAGGCGTTGCCCCGGTTCCGGGAGCATTCATCCCGAAAAACCGGGATAAGGGTGTTACGGATGGTAAACCTCCCCCTCGCGAGGGGGAGCCGTCGGCCGTCGGGCCTCCCGGCCATTATGCGCGTATGAGGGTGACAACACGCGTATAGATCTCCTGCGCAACATAGGGGTTGTTCATGGTATACAGATGGATGCCGGAGACGCCCGCAATGAGCAGATCGACGATTTGGTTGACGGCATACGCAATGCCGGCATCGCGCATGGCGACCGGATTGTCGCCAAACCGTTCGATCAGACGGACAAACTTTTTGGGAAGATGGGCATGGCAGATGGAAACCATGCGCTCGATTTGCTTTTTGTTCGTGACGGGCATGATGCCGGCTTCAATGGGGACTTGGACGCCGAGCGCATCCGTGATGTCGCGGAAACGGTAAAACCGTTCGTTGTCGAAGAAAAGCTGGGTAATGAGACGCTCGGCGCCGGCGTCGACTTTTTCCTTGAGATGGCGAAGATCGTCGGCTTCGCTGATGGCGGCCGGATGGGTCTCCGGATAGCAAGCGGCATTGACGCGGAAGTCGCCCAGGTTCTTGATAAAGCGGATGAGATCGACGGCATACGGAAAATCGCCCGGCATTGGCGCGCCATCGACAGGATCGCCTCGCAAGGCGAGAATGTCGCGAACGCCTGCCTTGGAGAAATTTTCGAGAATCTGGATGACTTCGTCTTTCGAGAGATGAAGCCCGGGCAGGTGGGCTACGGCAGGAATTTGATACTCGTTTTGGACTTTGGAGACGATATCCAGCGTGTTTCCGGCATTCTGCGAACCGCCGGCGCCATAGGTCACGGAAATGAAATCAGGCTGTATGGAGCGGAGGCCATCCAAAGTACGGTAGATGGTTTCGATGGGGCTCGTGCGCTTGGGCGGAAAAATTTCGAGGGAAAAGGTACGTTTCATGATTGCGTCTTGGGTATGTAGGAGAATGGAGAAACGGAAAACGCCAATTGCGCGGCGTGGCCGTGCGCAATTGGCGTGGGACAACTCTCTGGGAGGGTGGCTTAGGCTTCACTGCGCAGGGCTTTTGCAGCCTGCGTCATGTTTTCCAGCGAGGGTATCGTTTCTGCCCAGCCACGGGTCTTGAGTCCGCAGTCCGGATTGACCCAAAGTTTGGCGGGATCGACCTTTTGCAGAATTTTGCGCAACTGGCCGAGGATTTCATCGGTCGAGGGAATGCGCGGCGAATGGATGTCGTAGACGCCGGGACCGACTGCCGTGCGGAAGTGAGCTGCGGCAAGCGCATCGAGGATGGCGAGGTCGGCACGCGATGCTTCAAAGGAAATCACATCGGCATCCATGGCGTCAATGTCGGCAATGATGTCGTTGAACTCCGAATAGCACATGTGCGTGTGAATCTGGGTGCCGGGCTTCACGCCGCTATGGACAAGACGAAAGGCGGGAATGGCCCAATCGAGATAGGCGCAGTGCCAATCGCTCTTGCGCAAGGGAAGCTTTTCGCGAAGGGCCGCCTCGTCAATCTGAATGATGCGGATGCCGTGCGCTTCAAGATCGAGCACTTCATCGCGAATGGCAAGCGCAATTTGCTCGGTGCTCTGCCGAATGGGGATGTCTTCCCTGGGGAAGGACCAGTTGAGAATGGTCACCGGGCCGGTGAGCATGCCTTTAACGGGCTTCTTCGAGAGGCTTTGGGCGTAAACCGCCATATCGACGGTCATCGGCGCACGTCGGGAAACATCACCCCAGATGACCGGCGGCTTGACGCAACGGGTTCCATAGCTCTGCACCCAGCCATTGGAGGTGAAACGGAAGCCGGAAAGGTGTTCGCCGAAGAACTCCACCATGTCGTTGCGCTCAAACTCGCCATGGACAAGAACATCAAGCCCGATTTTCTCCTGCTGTTCAATGCAACGCTTGGTTTCCGCCTTGTTGAAGGCATCGTATTCCGCGGCGCTTTTGGCGCCTTTCCGGAAAGCGGCGCGATTGGCGCGCACATCGGCCGTTTGCGGGAAGGAGCCAATGGTCGTGGTGGGAAACTTCGGCAACTTCAACTCTGCGGCCTGAATGGCTGCACGCTCGGCAAAAGCCGGGCTGCGCGTAAAATCGGCTGGCGCAAGCTTGGCCAAACGCGCATCGACGGCAGCATCGGCGCTGTTCGGGCGATTGGCCTCCCAAAGCGCACGATTGGCCTTGTAGGCTGAGGTTTCGCGCGGGTGTTCCGCAGAACAGAGGCTCTTCAATTCGGCCAATTCGGCCAACTTCTCTTCGGCGAAGGCAAAGTAAGCCTTTTCTTCGGAAGCCAACTTCGGTTCGTTGGCAAGCGTGTACGGAACATGGAGCAAAGAACAAGACGTTCCGAGTGCTACATCGCCGGCATGAGGCGCAATGGCTTCCAGCACGTCCAACACCTTGGCGTAGTCCGCTCGCCAAATGTTCTTGCCGTTAACCAGCCCCGCCACAAGCAACTTGTCCTTGGGGAAGCCTTGGCCCGTCACAAGCTCCAAGGTTTTGCGCCCTTCCACAAAGTCGAGTCCGATCGCATCGAAGGGCAATGCCGTGAGCGCCGCATAGGAATCGCGGACATCGCCGAAATACGTCTGCACCAATACGCGCAATCCGTTCTTGTCGGCCAAAAGTTTGCCGTAGAGCGCCGTAAAGAAAGCAACGTCTTCCGGACGCTGGTCGTGCACCAAATAGGGTTCGTCAAATTGAACCCAACCCGCATGACGCTCGGCAAACTGCGCCAGCAAATCACGATACGCCGCAATCAGCGGCTCGGCAAAATCTGACGCCTGCTTGCGCCCCGTATAACGCGCCAATTTCAAGAAGGTGTAGGGGCCGGGCAGTACCGGACGCGTTTCAACGCCCAAAGCCTTGGCTTCGCCATACTGGTCAAAAGGCTTCCGGCCCGCTAGACGGATGTCCGTATCATCTTCCACCTCCGGGACTAAATAATGGTAGTTGGTGTTGAACCATTTCTTCATGGCCAACGCATGCACATCGCCCGCCGCCCCCTGATAGCCGCGCGCCATCGCAAAAGAGGTGTCTTGCTCTTGGAGTCCCAATGCACGATAACGCGCCGGAATGCAATTGAAAAGAACCGCCGCATCCAAAAACGTGTCGTAGAAGGAAAAATCGTTCGAGGGAATGAAATCGATTCCGGCCTCTGCAACCTGTCGCCAATGGCGAGCCCGCAATTCACGCGCCGTTTCGTCCAGCTTCTCGCCGGAAATTGCCCCCTTGAAATACTTCTCGATGGCAAACTTCAACTCACGCTGCGCACCAATGCGCGGATATCCAATAATCGATGTTTTCATCTTCTTGTCCTCCTTCGGAAAAGGGCCTTTAGCCATAAATGATAAGATTTTTTTAGTGCCGTAGTATAGCAAAACACGACAACATGAAAAGCACTTTTTCAACGGCTGCCGCATCGCATGCCAACATAAAGTCGACCATTATAGTTGTATTTTAAAAAAAAGCAACCCCACGTGAAAACGCGCTTGCCTTACGCCTTTACCGCTTCGATGGCCGAGTCGACAATCGTGCGCTTCTCCTTCGAAAACGCCAAGCCGATGAGGGTGAGCGTCTTGCCGTTGCCCGCGAACTTCTCGGCGTAATGGTTTTCTTTGATCTGCGCAATCGCCGCGGCCGCAGACGTATCGAGCTTGAACTCGATAACATAGCAATGATTCGGCACTTCGGCCGTCATGTCGATGCGCCCTTCGTTCGTCCTGACCTCGGCCGATACGGCGACGCCAATCGACTTCAAAATCACATACACGATGGCTTGCCACATCTGCTCGTTCTGGCGGTCGGTGAGGTCGTAGGGAATGTTCGCGAAAAAGCCCTTGAGAATCTTCAGGAACCCGGGTACATCGTGCGCATAGAGCGCCTTCGCCGCGTTCGCCTGGGCCGTCAAAGAAAAGTCCTCCGGCTGCCCCGTATACGCCGGCGCGAGTTGCGTGACGAACGAATCCTCGACTTCGGCATTCGGGAAACCGAGCGTGTAGAGCCGCCGGCGACCAAGCCAGCGGAAGTCCTTGATCGTGAGATACCCCGTCTGGAAAAGCAGCGTCGTCAAATCCGCCCGATCCGGCTCGTAGGTTCCGAGGACGGACTCGTCTACGTCCACCTTCGCAAAATTGAGAGGCTTGACTTTGAGCGTATCCATGAGAAATGTCGTCATCGCCGTCATGGACCAGTAGTTGCGCAACTCCGTCGATTCTAAACAACAGCCAAGCGAGACCGGATTGATCACGCGCTCGGCCGCCGGATGGAAGCGGTAGCCATCATACCAGCGTTCGATTTCGGCAAGGCCTTGCGCTTCCG
>JBJEVW010000075.1:0-4340 GCA_051884735.1 Kiritimatiellia bacterium
CCAGAGAATGTCCACAGGACCATACTGCGTCAACAATTCCGTCACCTGCTCGCGCATATAGTTCGCGTAAACGGCTTGCTCGCGCCCTTTGTTCATCTCCGCTATCTTCTCGTCGCCAATCGCACGGTAGGGCCCAATGCGATTGTCGACAAAATTCATCGGATGATGCCAATCCAGCAACGAATAGTAGAAGCCGACATGCAAACCACGCGAACGGAACGCATCGACCATGGGACGTAACAAGTCGCGCTTCGCAGGCGTATTCGGTGCCTTGTAATCCGTCTGCTTGGTATCCCAAAGGCAGAAACCTTCATGGTGCTTCGTCGTAATGACAAAGTACTGCATGCCCGCATCGGCCGCCGCCTTCGCCCACACTTCCGGATCGTAAAGGTCTGGATTGAAATGCTTGAAATAGCGGTGCTCGTATTCCTCCACGGGAATCTGCTCGATGTGCATGATCCACTCGTTGCGGGCCGCCCCCGCATAAAGCCCCCAATGGATGAACATCCCGAACCGGGCCTTGGTAAACCATTTGGTTCGGTCGCTTGATGATTTTGGTTGCTGCATGGAACCCTCTGGGTATGGAATCGTGATTACTTTTTAACGCGCAAATCGACGACGCGGCGAATCTTTCCTTCCGAGCGAGGTAGCGTATGCGGTTCGCACAACGTAATCGTAGCCGTCAATCCGGTGATGGACTTCACGGCCGCTCCGATTCGCTTGCGCAGTTCCTCTAGATGACGAATGTCATCGGAGAAGTTCTCGGGCGTAATCTCGACCTTGATTTCCAGTATGTCAAGCGTACCCGTCGGCGTGACGACAATCTGATAATGCGGCATCACCTCCGGAATGGAAAGCAGTCCGGACTCTACCTGCGAGGGGAAGAGGTTGACCCCATGGACGATAATCATGTCGTCCGAACGCGCATTGATACGCTGAATGGTGCGTATCGTGCGGCCGCAAGGACAAGGCTCCGGATTGATGCGCGTGAGATCGCGCGTGCGGTAGCGAATCATCGGGCATCCCGTACGGTCGAGCGTCGTAAAGACCAACTCGCCGTATTCGCCGTCAGGCAACGGCTCGAGTGTCTCGGGATCGATGATTTCCGGATAGAAGTGATCTTCGAAAATGTGCAAGCCCGTGCGATGCTCGCAATCGCCACCGACACCGGGACCCGCAATCTCCGTCAACCCATAGATGTCGTGTGCGACGAGACCCGTGTACGCTTCGATTTTGGAACGCATCTCTTCCGTCCAAGGCTCCGCACCAAAGAAGCCATGCTTGAGCTTCATCTCTTTGCGGAAGTCGATACCCTTCTTGTGCCCTTCATCGATGATGTGAAGGAAATACGAAGGCGTGCAGCAAATGGTTGTGACGCCTAAATCGCGCATCAACATGATCTGGCGATCGGTATTTCCGCCGGAAATCGGCAGAACCGCGCAACCAATGCCTTCCGCACCATAATGCAAGCCCAGACCGCCCGTAAACAACCCGTAGCCGTACGCTACCTGGACAATGTCGTTGGCGGAGACGCCCCCCATCGCGAGGCAACGCATCACCCCTTGTTGCCACACGTTGATGTCATTCATCGTGTTGGGAATCACAATGGGCTTTCCCGTCGTGCCCGACGAACAATGGTAGCGGACAATCTCTTCATTGGGCGCGGCTTGCAACCCCGTCGGATACTCGTCCCGCAAATCGACTTTCTTCGAAAACGGCAACAGGCGGATATCCTTCAGCGTCTTGATGTGCTCGGGACGAACCCCGACTTCATCGCAACGACGCCGGAACAGACGCTGACGCTCGTAGGCGTAGCGTACAATATTCTGCAAACGATGAAGCTGAATCTCGCGCAGTTTCTCCCTGGGCATGTAATCAAGGGCTGAAACCGGATGTACAGGAATGGCATTGTCCGTGGCAAATGTGAAACTCATGGCAAGGTAAAAGATGGGGTAAATTTCTATCGCTTTCAGCATACCAACTTCCGGTCATCACCGCAACACTCCATCCGCCTCATTTTTTTCCTCGCCCCTCCCCCCCCTCGACATCCCGCACTCGCTGAGCGTTTTACATGCCGTGGCGTCGTCAACGGCTCGGTGCGCGGCAGGGCCGCGCAACCCTCACCCCAAAAAATCCATCAAACCGAGACAGCCTTCCAGAACATCCGAATAGGTTCGCTCGAAATTCCCCGTGTACCACGGATCCGCAATATCCGACTTCTTTCCGGCAAATTCAGGAAGCTTGTGGATTTTCGCGAAATCTTCCGGATGGACAAGCCGCCGTAAATCGGCAATGTTATACGAATCCATGCCGATGAGGTAATCATACTCGCGCGCTTTGTCCGCCGTCAGCAACCAAGCCCTCCGCGGCGTATGCTCTATTCCCCTCCGGTCGAGAACCTGGCGTGTCCCATAATGGATGTCGCTTCCGATTTCATCCGTATGCAAAGCCGCCGATTCAACGATGATATCGCTACGCCGCGCATTCCGCAAAAGATGTTTCATCACAAACTCTGCCATCGGACTTCGACAGATGTTTCCATGACACAAAAACAAAATCCGCACGTTCTCTCCCTACAAAACCATCTTCAATCCCGGCACGGACTTGAGCTGTTCATCAAACCGCGACATCTCATCGCGCCCGCCAAAACGAACCGATACCGAAAAGGACGCATACGTGCCGCCAGAAGAGGATCGCATCTCTTGAACCGGCTCGACAAGATCGAACCCGTCGAACAGACGCTGCATGGCAACCATATCCTTCGCCTCCGCATGAACAATGATGCGGTAGTGGGCAACAACCGGAAACTTGAGTTTTTCAGGCATCGCGAACTTCAATATTCCCGAAAAATATGCGTAAAATCAGCAAAAAATCACATACAGGACACGAAAACAGCTTCATCGATAGATTCCGGCACTTACTCGCCCTGCGGAACCCGCTCGTAATAGCGGACATAGTCGACTTTCATCTCCATCGGGAATTTCGCGGCGGGAATGATCTTGCCGGTCGGTTCCATGATGACGTTTCCGTTTTCATCGCGCAACGGCTTGTTGTCGGGTCCCATCTTTTTCTTCATTTGCGGCGTGTCGACATCGCACACGTCATTGCCCCAACCGCCAAGCGCGAGATTGATGAGAAGGAAGTGGGGCTTGCGGAATGGATTCGAACCATCAGGCCAATCGCTACGCGAAAGATCGGCTCCCCCATAGCGTTTGCCATCGTAGAAAAAGACGAGTTTGTCTTCGTACCAGTCGAGGGTATACGTATGGAACCCGTCTCCGGGATTTTCTCCGGGTCCCTTGCAATACCGCTCGCCGCCGCCTGTCACCCGATGGTGTTCGTTCGCCTTCTTTTTCCAACCTTGATCAGAAGTGTGCAAACAGGCGCCAATCTTCAAGGGATTGTTTCCCCAGATTTCGACAATGTCGATTTCGCCGCAGCACGGCCAATTCCAGTACTCTGGATCGTCTTTCGGCTTGCGGATGGTATCGCCAAGCGTCCAAAGAGCAGGCCAAGCGCCTTGAGAATTCGGCAATTGGGCGCGAATCTCAATTCGCCCATACAAGAAGGTACGCTTGGAAGTAATGTCCGCAGAGGTATATTTGGCCTCCTTGATCCCATATTTCCAGCCGCTCTTCTGTTTTCCGTAATCGGCATTGGGCCATGGCTCTTTGCGGGCGGTAATCACAAGCACACCATCCCTTTGCGTGCAGTTTTCTTCCCGCATGTCGGTATAATACTGCGGTTCGTGATTGCGGACAAAGCCGACTTCCGGTGTCCAGACATTCCGGTCCAAAGGTCCGGACCCGTTGAATTCTTCGCTCCATGTGAGCTTCCAACCATCGGTCGAATAGACATCGCGCGCGTCTTTTTCAGCCGCAAAAGCACTGGCAACAGCCAACGAAACGGTAAACAAAAGAATCTTTTTCATAGTCACAAATCCTCTTAATAAGCCCATCCTACCATCATTTTTCCGTTTCGCCAACCAATAAAATCTCCTCGATGGACTGCCGCCCCGCCTTACCATCGACATCCTGTCACTACATGAATGACTCGTGGCAGACTTCCGGTGCGGGCGGACGCAGTGTCCCAGTGGCGGTTCGCCACTGGCGCGGTACGCGACATCTGTTTCGAGAGCCCCCGTCGTCAATGACCATCTCTAGGGCGGTTAACCTCCCTGCCCACCGCTACACATGGCGGAGGATTGGGTGGATGTTGTTTTGAAGAAACGGGAGATGGTGACCGGGTGGACGTGAAAGCATTTGGCAATAGTTGGATAAGATAGACCATTTCGCCGCATGACAACGATATCCTCTTCATGGCCTGTAAGCTTGTTGTGC
>JBJEVW010000076.1:0-4328 GCA_051884735.1 Kiritimatiellia bacterium
ACGTCGGCATTCCCGTCATGTGCCTCGCCTTTACAGGCCGACCGGATTATGATCAACTCGCCGCACTTGCCGCCATTACCCTTGCGCCTTGCTTGATTACCTACAATGTGATGGCCGTCATCCTGCTTACGCCGAAAGATCAATCCGCCCCTCTCGGAAAACGTCTTCTCAAGGTCGTAAAGGGCGTCTTCAAAAATCCTCTCATCTTGGCTTGTCTCATTGGTCTTGCGCTTCTTTTCCTGCGCAAATATTCGAACATTACGCTTTTCGACCCAGCCGCAAAAACCATCGATTTGCTCGGAAAAATGGCGACTCCGGGGTCGCTGATCGCCCTCGGATCCTCCCTCTCCGCCGCAAAGTTCAAGGCCGCATTTCGTCCCGGCCATTGGGCAGCATTTCTAAAATTGGTCGTTTGCCCGCTTGGCGGACTCCTCTTGACGACCTTGTTTGGGCTCTCCCCTCTATCCCGCTTTGTCGTTCTCGGTTTTCTCGCCTGTCCATGCGCTGTCGCCTCGTTTGTGATGGCGCAAGCCATGAAAGGTGACGCTGAGCTCTCAGGTGCGGCCGTTGCCCTTTCTACGGTCTATTCCGCGATTTCTCTTTCCTTTTTGCTTGCGACAGCCATGCCCCCGCTTCCCGATTGACATTGGCGGAAGTGCGCCGGCACGTTGCTGCGCACAACGATTTTCCTTTAGAAAACATGTCCAGTATCATCCCTAGTCGCGTCACAATCGACGTCAATCTCTCCACGTTGTCCGCCAATTTCCGGAAAATCCGCGAGGCCGTTCCCCCTCTCGGCGTTATCGCCGTCCTCAAAGCAAATGCATACGGTCTCGGTCTTCCGGAAATTGCCGCCCGCCTCGGAAAGGAAGGTGCCGCCGCCATTGCAACGGCCGAACTCTCCGAAGCAATCGTCGCACAGCAGGCAACCGACGGAAAAATTCCGATTCTCATTCTCGGCTCCCTCCTCCCCTACGAAATCGAACCCGCCATCAACGCCGGATTTCGGATTCCGATCGCCAGCTTGGCCGAAGCGGAAGCCGTCTCCGGCGCCGCCGTCCGTCTCGGCAAGCCTGCTATCTGCCATTATGCAATCGATACCGGCATGAGCCGCGTCGGATTCCATCGCGATGAGGCGAATGCCCTTCTTCCACGTATCGCATCGCTCCCCAATCTCGTCTCAGAAGGCATTTACTCGCATTTCCCCACGGCAAATATTCCCGATGACGCCCCAACCGCTGCGCAGGTACACGATTTCAAAACGCTTCTTGCCTCCCTCGCGTGCAAAGGCCTCCATTTCCCGATCGTTCATATCGCCAATAGCGATGGCATCAACAATGTCCCGGATTCCTACACCGCCCCTTTCACACACGTCCGGACCGGGATCAATCTCTTCGGCTCGTTCGATCCGCTTGGCAATCGTCGCCTCCAGGTAAAACCAATCTTTACCATTCGGGCTTATCTTGCACAGGTTCGCCATGTCCGGGCCGGAGACTCCATCGGTTACGGCAGGACCTTCGTCTGTCCGCGCGATTTGCTGGTAGGAACCGTCGCTGCCGGATATGCCGATGGTCTCCCCCTCGCTCTCTCCAACCGTGGCACGCTCCTCCTGCGCGGCAAACACTGCCCCGTTATCGGCCGGATTTGCATGGATTATACCACGATATCGCTGGATCAAGTTCCGGATGCCCGTCCCGGAGAGGAAATCGTCTGCCTCGGACAACAGCAAAACGAGTCGATTCAAATGGATGCATGGACAAATCTCAAGGGCACCCATCCCTACGAAATCCTCTGCGCCATCGGCTCCCGAGTCCGTCGGAACTACATCGCATAAACGTAACGTGCCCATGCTCTATCTCGTCGCAACCCCCATCGGAAATCTGGGCGATCTTTCGCCACGCGCTCTGGAAGTCCTTCGCTCCGTCCCCGCCATCGCCTGCGAAGATACGCGCCATACTTGGCAACTTCTTTCCCACTTCGGTATTCCCCGCCCGGAACGGATGATTTCCTATCGCGAGGGCAATGAAGATTTCGCTGGAGAACAAATTCTCAAAGAACTCCGTGCCGGACGCGATGTCGCTCTTTGCTCAGACGCCGGATATCCCGGCATTAGCGACCCCGGATTCCGTCTCGTTCGCACCATCGCCAGCGAAAATCTTCCCGTTACATGCCTGCCCGGAGCATCCGCCGTCCTATCTGCCCTCGTTCTTTCCGGTCTTCCCACCTCCTCTTGGACGTTCCTCGGCTTTCCGCCCCGCAAACCCGGTGCCCTTCACCGCTTCTTTGCCGACGAGCGCTTCTCTGCGCACACGCTAGTGCTCTACGAATCGCCCTATCGCGTCTGCAAGACGCTCGCTGCCGCTGCCGAGGTACTCGGCGAAACTCGCCCCGCCGCCGTCTGTGCCGAACTTACAAAACTTCACGAACGAATCGATCGCGGAACGCTTGCCGATCTTTCCCGGCAGTATTCTTCCCCCGACATCAAAGGGGAATATGTCATCGTGATCGCCGGATGTCCTCGCGAAGAACGAAAACACGCCGCCGAAACCTCCGATTCATAGACCTTTTTTCTATATCGGCCTGTAAACCACTCGTCCCCGCTTTCTCAAAAGCAAACCCGGTTCAACGTCGGATCGGGTTTGCTTTTTCATCGCCCATTGACTTCCGATTCCTTGCTTACAATGGCTGAACAAGATTGGCACACGTCGAATCAAAATACAAATCGGCCAGGTCGACACTGCCCTTACCACGGGTCGTAATCAAGAGCGGCAAATCTTCGCACGCAGAGGGAGGCATCACAAAACTTCCCGAGGCGGCCGGTGCGGTCTTTGCAGAAGCCCCAAAATCGAGGTGGAGATCATAGCGGTTCGTTTTGGGATGCAAAACAAGCCATACCCCAACCCAAGTTCCCGGCTCGAACGAAGCAACCTTCATCCACTTGCCCGACACTCCCGTATCAGCTCTTTCTAGCGCATACAGACAATGATCGCGAATTTGGACAGCCGCTCCCATCGCTTCTTCAGGAACATTGGCAGACTTGAGTTTGAGCGTCGGTGCTAATCCGATTGAAACCAAACGATTGTCTTCATCTGCCGTCTTGACCCGAAAATACAATGTTGCGGAGTCCGCATCCGCAGGTACTCGGAGTTTTTTGCCGTTCCGGTAGTAGCACTCATGCCCCCAGGCATTGTACGGCGTCCGCAATACGGATACCATACCATCACGCATCGGCCAAAAGGCGCAATTGCCAGCCCACGTTCCATTCCAGTTTTTGGAAATGTGATAAATCGGCGAACGTCGAATCCCGAATGCGGAAAAATCCTCCAACTCGACAAACGTATCGTCACGGGACACCTTGGGACGTCCCGCATACATTTCTCTGTATTTCGCTAGCCATTCCAATTCCTCTTGACGAACCGGACTGCCATCCATGTACTTCCGCAATAGAACGGCTTGAGGACGAGGCTGGCGCCTAACCTCTTCCGGCAACGCTTTCGTCCAGCCGCGAGGACTGATCACATAGCCGATTCCCGGATTCCACCGATCGCCTGCCCCCCAATACGTGGCGGGCAAACGCTTCTCCTGCAAATAAACAAGAAGATTCTCAAGTGCATCCAACCAACGTGAATCGTCCGAAGGATTCGCAGGAATGCTGAACTCGCCTAGCAGTCCTTTGACTTGATACCTTTCCAACCATTCCACAAATGGCCGGACTCGCTGAACTCCCGTCATGGCATTCACCCGACGTCCGTTCTCCCTTGCGTTTTCCGACACATACGTGCCTTGATAGAGCCCGCTGTTGTTGAAATCAAAATACGAATGGAGTTCGAAACGAAGCCGATTCGAGGGATCGTTCAACATCCCCGGATTTCCAATTGGCATCGATTTCGCCGCCCAATCCGCCAAATCTCCCTTTTGATAAGGAGCCGCCCAGCCAGGATAGTCGTTGGCAACGAGAATTTCCGTCTTCAAATCGGTCTTTCGGATAGCATCAATCGCCGTTTGGGCGCAAATCCGCCAGTCAATTCCCTCCCCTCCTGCCAAATGTGGCTCATTCATCAATCCGTAAGCCCAAATGTTCGGTTCGTTCTTGAGTAGATCGGCAAGACGAAACCACAGATCGCCAAAGTGATCGTATGAGATCCGGCCCCGCCCTATGAGATGTCGTGTTCCATTCTCCGTATAACGACCATAATTGTGAACATCAGGAATCACCCAAATTCCCCGCTCGGAAAGGGCTCGAATCGTCTCCACCAATTTCGCGGAATACGCTTCCGCAAATGCTTCTCCGGGAATCGGCTGAATGCGCTCCCATAAAAACGGAAGAC
>JBJEVW010000077.1:0-18028 GCA_051884735.1 Kiritimatiellia bacterium
ATCGACATACCACTTGGATTCATCTTCATCGAGCTTTCCCTGACCTTGCGAGATTTCGCAATTCTTCACCTCGGCAAGAGGGAGCAGTCTGCCGAGACTCAAGTAAATGACTGGATGCGGGAAATTGCCCTCGCCAGCCTTGTGCGATATTGATTCAGACTCCTGAAGAGCCGGCCCGGTGACAAATCTCAATTTTGAGTCACGAGGCTGCTGGACGGTAAGAAGTTTTTTTGCTTTCAACGGAGAATTCACTTCGATGGCAAAATCCAAACCGCGCAGTTTCGTTTCATACAAGTATCGCTTGTCCGGCGTGTCATGTTTCTTCGACAAACGGAAAATTTTGTCGCATGGATACGTGTAGGAATTCCCGGCAATGTCAACGTAGTCAAAGAGTTTCAACCCGTGATAATTGCCAAGGTACGCGGATGCATCCTGTTTGTCCTTCTCCTTCTCCGAACCAAATGAAAACGGCTGTGCAAGCATTCCCAATAACGTCGATTTTGCCGTGCCATTCTGGCCGGTTATCAGAGTGATCGGCTTGATAAAATCAATGCGTTGGTTGTGGAATTTTCTAAACTCCGTAATGACCAACGACTCTACTCCAATTGGTTTGGATGCCATGTTTTTCACCTTTGCACTATCCGTTTGAGAGAGTTAGGAACTTTCAGTCGCGTAGCCACAAGCTCACTTGCTTCCACATTACCTATTATGGTATAGCGAAGATTGGATGTATACATGGGAACTCCAGCATACAGTTTCCGAATCTTTTCGTGGCAATCATAAGAAAGAATCCAGTTGAAATCGCAACTGAGGACAAGCTTTGCCAATTTTTCATGGTCTTTATCACCGTAGTGGTTCATGTATAGGCTCGGCCCTTTTTGGAAATAAGGGGGATCGAGGTAGACAAGCAGGTTTGATGTGTCCTTTCTTCTCTTTAGTCCAGACAACAGTCGTTCGCACGACGAATTGCGGATTTCAATATAAGAAGCCATTTCCGCGATGTCCTTTATTTTTTCGACAATGCCCTGTTTGTTGAATCTGGCATCTATTTTGTAAGTTCCAGTTTGCTTGATTCCTCCAATCGGATTTGCACTCAAAATACCTGAACGGTTGCATCTATTCATATACAGAGTCGCAAAGCCAAGAGCCAACAAGTCGGCAACATCCTTCCTTCGGGAAATCTCGCGTTGCCGCTTCCATTCATCAATTGTCAGGGGGGTTCTGATAATCAGGTCGACTAGTTTTTCCGAAGCATTTACGACTGACCACCAAAAAGCATAAATAGACGGGTCAAGGTCGTTCAGGATAAGATGCGAGACAGTACCTTCTAGTAACAGTTTTATCGATGCCCCCGCACCACCGGCATATGGTTCGACAAGAACAACATCATCTAGTTTATTCAGTTCGATTACCTTAGACAAAAGCCCCGCATAAGCGGTCTTGCCTCCAGGATATCGCAATGGTGTGCTTGTCGTAGACATTGTGCTGTGTCTCCCCTAAAACCTTATTAAGTCAGGTTTTATCGTGCTGAGTTTCTGGTACAGCTACATCCGGCACGTAATCCATGATGTCGCCAATGTTGCATTGCAAGACTTTACAGATTTTTTCAAGCGTAGGTGTGCCGACGGCCTCGCCCTTCGACAACTTCGCAAGGGTTGCCGGAGCCATGCCTGTCGCATCGCGCAGATCGGTGCGCGACATATCATGGTCAATCAATTGATGCCAGAGTTTCTTGTAGCAAAACGCCATTTCTCTCTCCTAAATAAATGGATATGAATGTATTATAGCATAATTTTCTATGCGCACCATGTAAGATGAATAAAATATTCATCTATCTTACTCAAAACCGCGTTAAACGCATCAAATCTCAGTCCTCACTTGATTGTTGCCGGGAATCGCGCTTGCTTCCATCTTCGCGAAAGCGAAGCACTTTTTGCCGAGGGTTTTCATTTCAGTGTGTCTTTCTCTGACAATTGCATCATCAATGTCGCCTTCTGCCTGGCAACCTCTTCGTTTAGCTCTTCCGGAGTGGGCAGATTCAACTTGTACTTTGTTGCAACTGAGATTTGGCACACGCGTGCGCCAAATCTCTCTGTTCAGGAAAACAATGTAGAAAGCGCGGAAATCACGCAAATTTCGCTCCGAATATCCATCGCCGAATTCTGCGCACAGATGCGCAGAAAGTTCGGTTATTGTCCTTCTCCCGTATTCGGCACGGACTTTGCCTCCTTGTTCATCCACCACAATCCGGTGTCCAATTCTCCAATTGTGGTCAATCTGAATCGCGTTGATTCCCGCGTATGCCGCACTTCGGGCCTCGGAGATAATACCCTTGATGTCAGCGAGCAACCGCGCAAACTGCGCTGATTTGTCACCCGGATGAGTCGACCATGCATCCATATTTTTGTTCTCGCCGTTTTGCATGGACATATTATACAATTATGAGTCTTTCGGCACAATCGCAAAGGCAACATGGGGTGTGCGTCACAAAGGGGCGGGAGGCCCGGCGGCCAGTGGGGCGGGGTGCGCGGCTCTGCCGCGCACGTGCCGCGGACGGAGCCTCGGCATTCAAAACGCTCAACTGGCGCGGGATGGCGGCGAGGGTGCGTGCGGGGGCGGCGCGAGCCGGGAGGCTCGGCGGCCAAGCCCGCGCCCTACCGCCATTACACACGCGCATTACCCGGGGCGGGCACGATGGGGGTAACGAGGAGTGTAGAGGAATGCGTTTGATCCAATGGACGTTATCGGATAGAAGAGAGCCAGGCGTTGATTTCGGCGATGGTTTGATCGGGATTGTAGATTTTCTCGAGCGGGATGTTGTCGAGGGCCTGGCGGATGGTTTGGGCTCCGACGGAATCGGGATAGGCGTTGGCGATTTGTTCGGCCAAGTGGCATGTTTGGGCGATTCCCGGAAGCAATTTTTGGAGGCGTTGCGCTTCGAGGACGATTGACAGCCTATCGTAGGCGTGTTTGGTGCGGTTGTAGATTTGCATGCCTTGCAAGACGGTGAACAGCTTTTGGAGGGGGCCGTAGCAGCCGACGAGGGCACACATAACGGAATCGAAGTGTTGAATCAAGGATGGATCGGCGTCGGGCGGGAAGGCATCGGGGGCTTGAAAGCCGACGGCATCGTTGCAGTGGTCGTTGCGGTATGCATGGCGATCGGAGGGGAGGCGGAAATCGGGGATTTGTTGAGGGGCGCCGTTTTGGCGTGCGCTACGGGCGGCGAGGATTCCGGCGAGGGTGACGTCGCAAGCGGCGTAGATGTTCCAGGGGCCCTTTTCGCCGGTGAGAATTTCGCGGGCGAAGTAATAGAGTTCCCAGAAGTCGCCGCCCCCGTGACCGGCGGATTCGGCGAGGCGGCCGATTTCCGGCCATTCGGGTTCGACCTCGGTTTTGATTCCGGTTCCGTCTGCTCCGATGGAGAGGAACAGGTGGCCGGGAGTCATGCGGTTAACGGCGGCCTTTGTGCCCCAGAGGCGTCCGCCGGTGTGGTTATCCATGGTGGTGTTTCCCATGAGGTTTCGCATGACGCCGCCGTTTGACATTCGGACGAGGGAGGCTGCGGTGGAGCGGTTGGGGGCGGCGGCGAAGCTGCCGGGGATGGGGACGCTGTTAGGCAAGGCGGCGACCTCCGTGGGGCGGAGTCCGGTGATGTGCATCAGCGGCCCGAGCGAATGGGTGTTGTAATAGTGGAGATCGAGCATTGCGCGCCAATGATGAACGCGCCAGCCCGGTTCGACGAGGAGCTGCTTTCCGTTTTGATCGAGGAAGTTGTAGGCATAGCTCAGGTGCCGGCAGCAATGGACATATTCAAATTCGCCGTAGACAAATTCACCGAAGAAGCCTTGATCCCAGAGGGATTTGATGTACAGATTCTCTTTGGTAAACGGATAGTTTTCCAGGAGTTGATAGACCTTGCCGGATTGTTCGACAGCCTCGACCAGAGCGACACCATCGGCGGGTGTGATGAAGGAGGTGACCTCGCACATGACGTGTTTACCGGCATGGAGGGCTTTGATGGCATGTTTAGCGTGATCCGGGAAGTAGGTGGCGATGAGGACGGCATCGATATCGGAAGCCAGGAGTTCGTCCTCATTGTCCGTCACGAGTGTTGCGCCGGGGGCATTTTTCCGGAAAGCATCGCGCATCGCGGGATTGACATCGCATCCGGCCACAATATCGATGTTGAGGTATTGGGCGGATTGGATGAAGTTTTGTCCGCGGCCGAGGCCCCAGATGCCGAGTTTGATGCGTTGAGAGGTTTTGAAGACCGGACTGTTGTTCATGGAAACGATTTCCATCGGGTTGTTGAAAAGGAGGAGACGGCGCGAGGCGCGCGGGGGGGGAATTATTCGTTATTGGGGATCGGTTCGATGTCGAGGATGGTCAAGGTATTGTTTTCGACACGAAACCGGACATTCCGGTTTTTCCATTTGATGCCATGGGAACGGGGCGGATTTTCGGCGCCTTCTTCGGTTCGGCGATATGCGGGGCGGGGGTCGCACGCCAAGACGGCGAGAAAGGCCTTTCGATCGGCTTTTGGGATGCGGTGCAGGAGTTCCGGCGCACAATCGACAGAAAGGGTTTCGGCGGGGGCGTCGGGGGCGAATCCGCCTATGGCGGTCGGGATGCAATCGGCGTAGGGCAGATAGGGTTTGATATCGTAGATCGGGGTGTTGTCGATGAGATCGGCGCCACCGACTTCGAGGACGGGGCCATCCTCGCCGGCGGGGATGACGCGAAGAAGCGTCACGCAGGAAAGGCCGATGGGATTGGGACGAAACGGGGAGCGGGTGGCGAAGACCCCGAGGCGGCGGTTGCCGCCGAGACGGGGCGGGCGAACGGTCGGATGCCAACCTTGGCCGATATTGGCCGTAAAGCCCCAGAGAAGCCAGATATGCGAAAAGCCTTCGAGGCCGCGAAGGGCTTCCGGGATCCGGAACTCGGGTTCGAAGACGATGGTGCCGAGCAGGTCCGGCACAAGACCGCTTTGGCGCGGCACGCCGAATTTATCGGGAAACGGGGAGCGGATTCGCGCGATGGGCCGGAGCGTCGGCATTTCTATCGAATCGGTTGTCATGAGGGGTATTGCGCCCGGCCGTTTTGCGGCCGGTCGGAGCGGTTGCGGTCGTCCAGGACGACCAAGAGAACGGAAACGAGGATGAGGAGGATGCCGAAAAAGATTTTGGCGGTAAACGCCTCATGGAAGATGGCGACCCCGAAGAAAACGGCGGCAACGGGTTCGAGGGCACCCACGATGGAGGTATTGGTTGCGCCGATTTTGCGGACGGCGACGGCGAGCGCAAGCAGCGGCATGATGGTGGAAAAGATGGCGTTGCAGAGGACCAGTGCGTAGCACTCGGGTGCGGGGAGGCGCCAGCTGATGGCAGTTTCGGGCGTATCGAGCAGGAGGCTGTGCAGGACGAGGCAGGCCACGCACGGGAGCATAGCGAAGAAGGTCAGCCGGATGGGCGAAAGGCGTCCGATCCCCGATTGATTGACGACAATGATATAGACGGCGTAGGTAAAGGCGGAGAGAATTGAGAGCCAAAAGCCGTTCCACGAGAAAACGGCGGCCTTGCCCGGCGAGGACAGCAAAAAGAGGCCACCGACCGTGATGGCGAGGGCGAACCAGATGGCGCGAGATGGTTTTTCGTGGAAAAGAAGTGCCATCAGGCCGGCGACCATGATCGGATAGATGAAGAGGATGGTACAGGCGAGACCGGCATCCATTTTGGTGAAGGCGCCGTAGAGCGAAAGGGAAGACGCAGCGAAGAGGGCGCCGAGCGAAAGGAGAATAAAGCCCTCTCGTTTGGTCAGGTTGACAGGCTCCCGTTTCCAGAGCAGATAGCCACCGAGCAGGAGAAGCGTTGCGAGGAAGCGGAATGCGAGGACGGTATGGGTTGTGAGTCCGTATCCGTAGAGGTATTTTCCCCAGATGGGGTTTGTGCCGTAGGAAGCGGCCGAAAGAACGGCGGCCAAGAAGCCTTTTGTGCGGGCGTTCACAATGGACGGGGAGGGGGAAGGACGGGGAGGAGGGGGGCGTTACTGGCGCGGCGGTGTGGAGAGGGGGGTCAGCAGGAGCGAAACGGCGTTTTGGACGGCGGCATGACGGACGGCAGAGCGGTCGCCGGGAAAACTGAAACGCTTGGCGCCGGCGCCGGAAGAATCGGCCCAACCGATATAGACCGTACCGACGGGTTCGGGGCTGAGGCCGTCCGGCTCAGGGCCGGCCTGGCCGGTGATGGAGAGGGCCAGGTCGCACCCGAGGGTGCGCAGGGCGCCACGGGCCATTGCCTCTGCGACGGGGGCGGACACGGGGCCGTATGCCGCGAGGATTTCGGGGGGCACGCCGAGGAGGTCTTCCTTGACGGAGAGGGCGTAAGATACGACCCCGCCCATGAACCAGTTGGAGGCGCCGGAAACGCCGGTAAAGGCGGCGGCGAGGAGTCCGCCCGTGCACGATTCGGCCGTGCCGATATACAAGCCCTTACGCTTGCAAAGCGCGCCGATTTGCGCGATTTCCGCTTGGAGCGAAGGTTCGGGATCGGGGTTATCTGCGGCCGTCATGGGCGTTTCTCCATTTTCGCGAGGGCGTCCAAGAGCGGCTCGAGCGTCTGTTGCGGATCGAGGCCGAGGACCGATGCGCAGAAATTCTCGTCGTTTCTCAGAGCGAGGAGAGCAGGGCCGAGTTTGCGCATCGGGAAAGCTTTCGCGGAAGAAAGCAATTTCCAAAGCGGGTCGGTTTTCCGGGAAGCGCCCCAGCAAAACTTATCGCAAAGGGCTTCGAAAGCAGATCCGGAGGCGTGCAGGATATTGTCGAAGCGATCGATCCGGAAACCGAGGGCGTCGCTCCGGTCGTACAGGAATCCGCGAATGCTTTCCTCGAGCGCGCCGGCGGGATCTTCGTCCCCGATGATCACGTCGTTGAAGTCGGTCCAATCGCAATCGAAATCGAGGAAGAAGGATTGTACGCCGGGGCCGGTTGGGTTCAGATAGGGCTGGCGCTGGGCCGGGTAGAAGCCATTGACGACATAGACCGGTTTCTGCGGATGGCAGGAATGGCCGTGATGGTGGTGGTCGTGGCCGCAATGGCAACAACCGGTGGTTTCTTCACCATCTTCCTTTGGGTGGATTCGCTCTTCGAGTTCGGCAAGATCCAGCCGGCCGATATAGAGACCGTCTGCGAATTGGATGGAACCGGCGAAGCACCAATAGAGGAGAAGATCGTCCGGCGAGAAGCCGAGTTTTGCGGCCGCCTGTTGCGAAGGGAAGAAGCGGTTTTCGGCGCAAACGTCGTTCCAATCTTCGCCAAAGGCTTGTTCAAACGCTTGAGAGAAGGGAGCGAAATCGAGGAGGTTTTCGAGAAGGCTGAAACGGGCAATGCTTCCGTTCTGGAGGTCGAAATAGCCCTTTTGCGCCAGTTCGGGGGCCTCGATCCGGCGCATGCCGGTCACGCGCACGCCGGCATTTTCGAAGATGGTTCCGATAGCCGACACGACGGCTTGCGAACCCATGGCGTGAGGTTTGATATAGGCAAAAGCTTGGTTTCGCATGGGGAAGAAAGGCGATTAAAGCGGAAGTGGGCGGTGGGTGAAGGACGCGGAACCATCGGCGAACGGAGCGACGATTTCGCCATGACCGCGGAGGAGCCATTTATAGGTCATGAGACCTTCGAGACCGACGGGGCCGCGCGCGTGGATTTTCCCGGTTGAGATGCCGATTTCGGCACCCAGGCCGAAGCGGTATCCATCGGCGAAACGGGTCGAGCAATTCCAAAAGACGTCGGCGGAATCGACGGCGGCGAGGAATGCTTCGGCGGCGGATTTGTTGTCGGTGACGATGGCGTCGGTATGGCGGGAGCCGTGGCGGTTGACATGCTGCACGGCCTCGTCGGCGGAGTCCACGGTTTTGATAGAGAGGATGGTATCGAGGTATTCGGTATCCCAATCGCTTCCGGTGGCCTCTTCGCATGGGATGATCTGGCGGGTCCGCTCGTCGCCGAGGAGGCGCACGTCTCGTGCGTCCATTGCCGTTTTGAGGGCAGGGAGGAAGGTCGGAGCGATGGCGGCGTGGACGAGAAGCGTTTCGATGCTGTTGCAGGTGGCGGGGGCTTGTGTCTTGGCGTCGACAGCGATCCGGACCGCCATTTCCACATTGGCATCGGCGTCCACGTAGAGGTGGCAGATGCCGGCGGAGTGGCCCAGGACGGGAATGTGCGTGGACGCCTGGATTTGGCGAACGAATTCGTTGGAACCGCGCGGGATGATCAGATCGATGTAGCGATCGAGGGAAAGCATACCCTGGACCTCGTCGCGGCTTTCGAGCAAAGCCATCCATGTCCTTGGGAGACCGACGGACATTGTGGCATCGAGGAGGATGTCGCGCAGTTTCCGGTTTGTGTGCAAGGCCTCGCGGCCGCCCTTCAAGAGACAGGCGTTGCCGCTTTTCAGGCAGAGAGAAGCGATTTGGACGAACGCATCGGGGCGGGATTCAAAAACGATTCCGACGACCCCGAGCGGACATGAAATGCGTTCGAGTTCGAGCCCGGGCGAGAGTTCGGTACGGACGGAAACGCGGCCGATCGGATCCGGGAGGTTTTGGAGGGAGCGGAGACCCGAGACGAGGCCGTCGACCTTTTTGGCATCCAGGGAAAGGCGATGCAGGAGAGGCGTGGCGAGACCGCTTTTGCGGGCCTCTTCGAGGTCCTGGTCGTTCGCGGCGCGAATTTCGCCGAAGCGTGCGCCAAGGGCGTCAGCCATTGCCGCGAGGACGGCGTTGCGGGTTTCGGGCGACGTACGGGCGAGCGTGCCGGCGGCGTCGCGAGTCCGGCGGGCGATAGAGAGAAGATCCATGGTGGAAAATGGGGAAAGGAGAATGATTGCAACGAGGCGTCAACCGATGGGGCGGAAGCGGACGCGCACGGGTTTGTCGGCGGCATCGCCGAATCGACGGCGGCGATCCTCGTGGTATTCGGAGTAGGACCCTTCAAACCATGTGACATGGGAGTCGCCCTCGAAAGCGAGGATATGCGTGGCGATACGGTCGAGGAAGTAGCGGTCGTGGGAAACGACCATGACGCAACCGCCGAAATCCTGAAGTCCCTCTTCGAGAGAGCGGAGCGTTGCGACATCGAGATCGTTTGTCGGTTCGTCGAGGAGGAGCAGGTTTCCGCCGGAGCGGAGGAGTTTGGCGAGATGGACGCGGTTTCGTTCGCCGCCGGAGAGCATGCCGACCTTTTTCTGCTGATCGACGCCCTTGAAGTTGAACCGGGAGCAGTAGGCGCGTCCGTTCATCATTTGTTTTCCGGCGAGGGAGACGAATTCGGTGCCGCCGGTGATTTCCTCGTAGACCGTATGATCGGGATCGAGTTCATCGCGGAGCTGGTCGACGTAGGAGAGTTCGACTGTAGAGCCGATTTCGAGGGAGCCGTCCAGGGGCTTGAGTTTGCCCGTCATGAGTTTGAAGAGCGTTGATTTGCCGGCGCCGTTGCCGCCGATGACACCGACGATTCCGCCGCGCGGCAGGTCGAAGTCGAGATTTTCAAAGAGCAGCTTGTTTCCGAAGCCCATTTTGAGGTTTCTGGCGCGAACGACCAGATCGCCCAAGCGGGGACCTGGCGGAATACGGATCCGGAGTTCGTCCTCCCGCGTATCGATTTGCTGGGATGCGAGTTCTTCGTAGCGTTTGATACGGGCCTGGCTCTTGGCATGTCTGCCGGAGGGGCTCGTATGCACCCAGCGCAGTTCGTCTTCGAGGAGTTTCCGGCGGGAATCGGCCTGTTTCTGGAGCCGTTCCATCAGGGCCTGTTTCTGTTCAAGCCAAGCCTCGTAGTTGCCCTTGTAGGGATAGGTATGGCCGCCGTCCAGTTCGAGAATCCATTCGGTGACATTGGAAAGGAAGTAGCGGTCGTGGGTGACGACGATCAGCGTCCCCTTGAAGCCCTTCAGATAGGTTTCCAGCCACGCGACGCATTCGGCGTCGAGGTGGTTTGTCGGTTCGTCCAGCAGGAGAATATCGGGATTGGAAAGGAGAAGCCGTGCGAGGGCGACGCGGCGGCGTTCGCCACCGGAGAGCGGGGCGATTTTTTCGTCGGCCGGCGGGAGGCGCAGTGCTTCCATGGCCATTTCGACATGGTGATCGAGCTCCCACAGATTGGCCGCATCGATTTCATCTTGAAGCCGCCCCATTTCGCGGTTGATTTTATCGAGCTCGTCATCGTCGGTAACTTCGCCGAGAAGACCGCAGAGTTCATCGTAGCGGTCGAGTTTCGCCTGTTGCCCGGCGACGCCCTGGCGTACGACCTTCTCGACGGTGAGTCCGGGATCGAGTTCAGGCTCTTGCGGGAGATAGCCGACCTTGGTACCGGGGAGGATCCGGCATTCGCCCATGTAGTCGCGATCGACGCCGGCGAGGATTTTGAGCAACGAGGATTTTCCGGAGCCGTTGACGCCGATGACGCCGATATGGGCGCCATGGAAGAAGGATAGATTGACGTCCTCCAGCACGGTTTTCAGGTTATGCTGTTTGGTGAGATTGGCAAGAGTGATTGCGTATTCGCCGGCCATAGGAAGAAGTTGGGAGAGGAAGTGTGGGAAAGAGATGGGAGCTTGGAAACGAAAAAGCCGGGGAGAGCATCCCCGGCGATTGGTAAAGGAGGCACGATCGGCGGAGTGCGGGGGCGGTTAGCCGGCCGTTGAATCCGTTGTCGGCATCAGGGCCGCGATGAGGTCTTCGCGTGTTTTTGCGGCCAAGACGGCTTCGCGGACACGGCGATTGGCGAGTTGCCGGGTGACAACCGCAAGGAAGCGAATGTGCGAATTGGCATCGGTGGGCGGCGAAAGCGTCGTGATGAAGATATTGGCCGGTTCACCATCGAGGGTTTCGAAGGGAACGCCATCCCGGGAAATCGCAATCATGGTCACGAGACGATCGACCAAGTCGGTTTTCGCGTGAGGGATGGCGATGCCGTACTGCATTCCGGTCGACATCTTTTCCTCGCGGTCGACGAGCGCTTCCAGGATGGCGTTGCGGTTTTCGGCGGAGACGATTCCGCTGGAAACAGCTGTGTCGGCAAGTTCGGCGAGAATGCCCGGTTTGTCGGTGGATTTGATATCCGGAATAAAGGTGGTTTGTTCCAGGAGGAGGGAAATATCTTTAATCGGTTCGTTCACTCGAATATTCCTCAAGGGTTCTTGACATTGGACATTCTCTCAAAAACAAGACGCTCTGTCCATGGGGGCGGTCAAGCCGGAATGGCACCGGGGAGCCCGGCGCCATGATGAAACCGGAAGGTTTTGCGGCGTTGCGCTGTTATCCGATAAAGTAGTGGAGGATGAACAGGATGGTGAGGACGATCATCGTCACGGAGACCTTCGAGGCGTTTTTCCGGCCCGTGCAGAGGTTGAGGACGGTGTAGGAAATGATACCCCAGAAGATGCCTTCGGAGATGGAGTAGCAGAGCGGCATGGCAATCATGGTCAGGAAGGCCGGGAGATATTCCGTGGTACTCGACCAGTCGATGCCGGCGATAGAGCGCATCATCATGAAGCCGACGATAATCAGCGCGGGCGCGGTCGCGAAGGACGGAACGGCGGTGAAGATCGGAGCGAGGAAGAGCGCGAGCAGCATCAGGATGGAATAGGTGTATGCGGCTAGTCCGGTACGGGCACCGACGGAGATGCCGCCGAGGGATTCGACGTAGGTCGTGGCGGTGGACGTGCCGAAGACGGCGCCGACGCTAGTGGAGACGGCATCGGCGGTGAAGGCACCGCGGATATTGGGGAGGCGGCCATTCTTGTCGAGCATCTTCGTGCTGACGGCGACGCTTGCGAGCGTACCGATGGTATCGAAGAGGTCGGTGAAGAGGAAGGTCAGGAGGATGGTGACGAAGCTCAGCGAGAAGATGGCGGAAACGCCCTGTTGGACGACGGTTCCGTTAACGGTATGCGAGAACGCGTCAAAGTTGAACGCCTGTCCGAAGAGGCTGCCGAAATCGCGGAAGGAGGCGCCGATGTTCGTCAATTGGGAGACGGACGGGATGACGGTGAAGCATTTGGCTCCAGGATCGGGCACATAGAGACCGGTGCGTTCGCAAATGATGCCGATGATCCAGGTCAGGAAGATGCCGAGAAGGATGCTTGCGCGGATTCTGAAGCCGAGAAGGATGCCGGTAATGAAGACGCCGACGATGGTCAGGATAGCGCTCATGCCGATGGAGTGGAAGGAGGCACTCTTGAAGCTGATCATCGAAATCAGCGTCGCGGGATTATCTTGGATGATATGCGCGTTCTGGAGGCCGATAAATGCGATGAAGAGCCCGATACCGGCACCGGTTGCGCGTTTGATGGTGAGAGGAATCGTATCGAACAGCTTTTCCCGGATAGGGCAGATGGACATGAGCAGAAAGATGATGCCCTCGACGAAGACGGCGAAGAGCGCGAACTGCCAAGAGTATCCCATTGCGCCAACGACCACAAAGGCGAAAAAGGCGTTCAGGCCCATGCCCGGGGCGATGGCGAGCGGATAGTTGGCGAGCAATCCCATGAGGAACGTGCCGATGGCGGCGATGAGAGCCGTCGCCACGACAATACCGCTTGTCGGCATTCCGGGGCAATTGCCCAAAATGTTCGGATTGACGGCCAAGATATAGGACGTCAAGAGGAAAGTAGAGAGACCGCCCAAAATTTCCGTGCGGACCGAAGTATTGTTTTTCGCGAGTCCGAAAACGGAATCGAGTTTTGCGTAGAATTTATTCATGGGAGACGAGGATACGGGTGAGAGGAAACAGAAAAACACCGACCGCGAGGCTGCGGTTGGAAGGACGTTTTTGGGGGCTCAATCTCCTTCAAAGGAGATGAGGCTTTCGACGGGATCGGGGGCCAATGCTTCGCGACCCTTGGCGGAGGGGAGTTCGATTACGAAAAGGAATCCGGCGACGGTACCGCCGAGGCGTTCCACGAGGGCTTTCACGGCTTTGGCGCTGCCGCCGGTGGCGATGAGATCGTCGACAATCAAGACGCGCTGACCGGGCTTGACGGCATTTTCGTTGACCTCGAGAATCGAGCTGCCGTATTCGAGTTTGAATTCCTGTTGAATCGTCTTGCCGGGAAGCTTCCCCTTTTTGCGGAAGGGGATGAAGGGCGTCTGAAACCGGAGGGCGAGCGGCGCGGCGAAGATGAAGCCGCGCGATTCGATGCCGGCGACGAGATCGAACTGCCATTTTTCCGCCCGTTTGGCGAGTTCGTCGATGGAGAACGCAAAGCCCTCGGCGGAATCGAGGATGCCGGTGATATCGCGGAACATGATTCCGGGAATCGGGAAATCGGGAATGGTCCGGACGTACGATTTGAGATCCTTCATGATGATACGGCTTGTTGGAACGCTTTTAGGAATTGGGAGTCTGGGAGGCGGGGCGCGATTCGCGGCGGTCTTTATCCCATCTTGAAAAGAGTCCGGCGAGAATGGTTCCGCTGATGCTGTGCCAGGCGCAGCTGATGGCGCAAGGAAGAACGGAGAGCGGTTGCGCGGTAAAGAAAGTGGAGGCCAGCACGGTGGCGAGGCCGGCATTTTGCATGCCGACCTCGATGGCGAGCGTGCGTTTCTTTGCGGTCGAGAAGCGCACCGCCTTTCCGGTGCACCAACCGAGCAGATAGCCGAGGGCGTTATGGCAGAAAACGACGGCAAATGTAAGGATGAAGAGATGGCTGCCGCCGCTCATGAGTTTGTCGTGAACGGTCGAAAGAACGCCGCCGACGATGCAGGCGAGGCAGATGACGCTCAAGCCCGGCATGAGGGATTGGATGGCCGGGAAGCAACGGCGGCGAGAATAGAGGTGGTTCAAGAGGACTCCGATGGAGATGGGAATCACCGTCACGATCAGAATATTCAGGAACATTGCCGTGGCGTCGATTTTGATGATTTCACCGGCGGTCAGCATGATGAGCAAGGGCGTCAGTACGGGGGCGAGGAGCGTCGATGTGCAGGTCATGCCGATGGAGTATGCTACATCGCCCTTGCAGAGATAGGACATGATATTGCTGGAGACGCCACCCGGGCAGGAACCGACGAGCAGGATCCCGATGGCGAGGGCCGGTTCGAGGTGGAAGACGCAAACGAGGAGATAGGCCACGAAGGGCATGATGAAAAATTGGGCGCAGGCGCCGATCAGGATATCGACCGGGCGTTTGGCGAGAATCCGGAAATCGTCTGCCGAGAGCGTGAGCCCCATCGTCAGCATGATCAAGCCGAGGATGGAGGTCTGCGTAGAGCCGCGCACCCAATCGAATGCACCGGGCAAGTAGAGGGAGAAGATGGCGACGAGGATGACGAATCCCGAGGCATGGGCAGCCAAGAAGCGGCTCGACGATTGGAGGAAGCGGAGCATATTCCGGTTTCGGGTTTTCGGGTTGCGGCGGAGGGTTTAGGGCCGTTGGTTTTTCGGCATGGTGGCAACGATGATGCCGGCGCCGGTCAAGGTCTGGAAGTAGGAGCCCAGAAGCGCCCGTGATTCGAAAAACGTCAGTTTTTCCGCTTGTGCGAATTCATCGATCAGTTCTTCGAAGCATTTTTTGCCGTCGATGGAGCGATAGACGGCAGTCCCCACGCGATCGAGTTTGAAGAACTTGACGTTGGCGGTATTCAGGAGGTGGTGGAGAAATCTGGCGAGCGGGTTCCGGTAGGTCAATTGGACCCCCACCTCGATGGTCCCGGGGTCGGTTTTGGAGTCGGCCACGGTGGCATTGGGATTGCGGACCGGGATGGCGCGAAGCGCCCTCCGGAACGACTCGTCCTGTTCCTGAATCGATTTTGAACGCATGGTGGAAGCGGAATAAACCTAGAGGAGGCCTTTATGGCGAAGGAGGGCTTCCGGGGACGGATCGCGGCCTCGGAAATCGCGGAAAACGTCGCCTGGCGCGCGTGCGCCGCCGAGGCCGAGAATGGTCGCGGCATAGCGGCGCCCGGTTTCGCGGCGAGCCTCGGGATTGTCCAGTCCGGCCTCTTCGAAAGCGGCGAAAGCGTCGTGTGCGAGAATATCGGCCCACATATAGCTGTAATAGCCGGCGGCATAGCCGCCTGCGAAGATGTGGGTAAAGGTTGCGAGCATGTGTTCGCCGGAGATGCCGGGGACGAGGCGGTAGCGTTTTTCGGCTTCGGTCTCGGCGGCGAAGGCGTCGGGGAGCCGGGAGGAAGGCACCTCGGTATGCAGGAGCATATCCATGAGGCCGAAAGAAAGTTGCCGTATCGTTGCGAGACCCTGCCCGTACGTATCCGTTTCGCGAATGCGGGCGAGAAGGTCGTCGGGGATGGGCTCACCGGTTTCGAAATGCCGGGAAATGGCGCGGAGCGTTGCGGTATGGGTGCACCAGTTTTCCATGAATTGGCTGGCAAGTTCGACGGCATCCCATTCAATGTTGTTGATACCGGAGGCTTCCGGAAAATCGATCGTGGTCAGCATGGCCTGCAAAGCGTGGCCGAATTCGTGGAAAAGCGTATCCACTTCGCCGAGCGTCATGAGCGAGGGACGGCCGGCGGAAGGCGGCGTCTGGTTGCAGCAGAGGAGAGCCAACGGCAGTTGCACAGAGCCGTCGGCATTGCGTTGGCGGGTCCGGAAAGCATCCATCCAGGCGCCGCCGCTTTTGGATTCGGGGCGCGAATAGGGATCCAGATAGAAGTAGGCAATCGGGTCTCCGCCGGCATTGCGAACGCGGAAAAGGCGGACATGCGGGTGCCAGACGGGAGCCTGTCCGTCGGCGGCTTCGATGGCGATTCCGAAGAGTTCCTGCGCGAGGCGGAACAAGCCCTCCAAGACGGCGGAAAAAGGAAGGTAGGGGCGGATCGTCTCGGAGGAGAATCCGTAGAGCGATTCCATCTCGCGGCGGGACCAGTAGGCGACATCCCAAGGTTCCAACGGCCCGGTTTGGCCGTTTTTTGCGGCAAATGCGCGAAGGGCGTCGAGTTCCTTCCGTGCCTTTTCGAGGGCGGGCCCGCCGATTTGTTCGAGGAGCGAGAGCACCTTTCCGGGCGTTTTTGCCATCCGGGAATCGAGGACGAGATCGGCGTAGGTTTCGAAGCCCAACATCGTTGCCTCTTGTTTGCGCAAATCGAGGATTTCCTTAAGTAGAGGCGTATTGTCGAACGATCCGGAGCAGGCGCGCGTCGCACGGGCGCGGTAGACGCGTTCGCGCAGGTCGCGGCGGTTGCTGAATTTCAGGAAAGGCCCGTAGACGGCGACTTCGAGCGTAACGGCCCAGGGTCCCTTTTCGGCGGTGGCATCGGCGTGGCCGAGAGAGCGGGCGGCATCGGCGCAAATCCGGAGGATATTTTGGGGAAGGCCATCGACCTCTTCGGGAGAGGTCAAGATGAGGGAGAACGCCTTTGTGGCATCGAGCGTATTATTGGAGAAGTGCGTTCCCAGCTCGGAAAGTCGCGTAACGATGGCGGAGAAGCGGGCGCGTTCCTCGCCATGGAGGGCGATGCCGGAATCGCGTGCATTGCGCAGTTCGGCCTCGACGACGCGGCGCTGCCCCTCGGAGAGGGCGTTCCAGGCGGCCGGGGTGTCGTGGAGAGTCCGGAGGGCGGCAAAGAGCGGTTCAGATTGGCCGATGCGCAGGAAAAGCGCGACGATTTGCGGCTGCAGCTGTTCAATGACTTGGCGCCAAGCGGGGGAGTTGCAGGTGCTGTGCAAGTGGGAGACGAGGCCCCAGGCATATCCGAGGGGGTGCGTGATTTGCGTCAGCGCGGCAATGCGTCCTTCCCAGGTAGGGGTGCAGGACGTTTCGAGTTCGGCGACGCGCCGTTCGGTTTCGGCAATAAGCCCGGGAATTTCCTGTAGCGCCAGTTCCGGGGTCAGCCGATCGAAAGGAGGAAAATATTGCGTAGACAAAAAGCTCATGCGATCCTGCCTTGAGGGAGTTTTGACAGTGCGGAAAACGGGGTTTAGAAGTGTCCGTAGCGGGGCGGGCGGGTCTGGCGTTCGAAGCGGATTTTCGGCTGTTCGAGCTGCAGGACCCACCACTGGTCGCCGAGACCGCTGTTGTTGAATTGCTTGATGCGGTTGTTGCGCAGCGCATCGAGATTCCGCTTGATGGTGGATCCGGGACCCTCATCGTCGACGTGGTTGTTTTTCTTTGCGAGTTCAAGGACGGCAATGGCCTCGTCGATTTTTTGGTTTTGGACGTAAACCCAAGCCATCAGCGAGTAGAGCACGAGGCCTTGATCGTAGCGGGCGCGGCGCCGGGCTGCCTCGAAGGTCTTCTTGATGTCATCGAGATTGGCCTGATTGGAGAATTGGCGGGCGATTTTGAGGGAGGCGGTCATGGGATCGATGATGATGCATTTGGGCAGGAGGGCATCGACCTTTTTGAAGTCGCCAAGCTGGTAGTGGAATTGCAGCCGGATGGTATTGATCTGGCGTTGGAAAAGGGGAATCCAATTGACAAAACGATTCAGGCTCTCGGTCATGACCAAAGCCTTGCGGATCATGTTCCTCTGTTCGTCCATCAGCTGTTTTTGGAGCTGTCGCGGATCGCCGTTGGGTTTGGCGGTGAATTGCTTTACCTTTCGCGAAAGGAGTTTCTGCTCCTCCTGGATGGACAGTTGGACATCCGACATGACGGCATTGACCTTTTTGCGGACGATCAAACCAACGATCGACATCGAGGCGACAAAGCCGATGACGGCAAACAGAAAAGCCCAACCCCAGTTGGAGGTGCCGGATAGATAAAAGGCGAAGAAGGTGGCAATGCTTACGAAAGAAGCAATGATAATGGCGTACATGTGAAAAAGGCGTAAAGACGAAAAGTAGAAACGAATGCACAAACCTTAGCAAAAAAACGGACAATTCGCCACACGGTAGCGTCACGGGCGGCAGAGATCCGTATTTTGATCGTAGCTACAGAATGAAACACAACAAATCAGGTGCGATTCCTTTCGCATGTTACGGCGAAAACCGGAATCAGCATGTTTAGATGCCACCCTTATCCCGGTTTTTCGGGGTAAATTCTTCCGGGCCCGGGTCAACGCC
>JBJEVW010000078.1:0-4282 GCA_051884735.1 Kiritimatiellia bacterium
GCCTTTTCTTCCGGCGAAAAGGCATAGGAATACCCCGCCGGATGGATCGTCTTTTCAAATTCCTTGTAATAGGCGTCTTCTCGATCGAGTTCGTAACCGTGCGCATTGATTTCCAGAAAGATTTCCCGATTGCCCTTGCAAGACCAGCTGGCCCATTCGGGACACCCTTGCTTGTAGAAACCATATCCCTGAAACGCAACACGCGCACCGCAACTTTTTGGCGTCGCATCGGCCGGGAGAATCAAATAGCCGGTCACAGGACGAGGACCGGCACAAGTTACGCTCAACGCATAAATCTTGCAGCCGTTGACTTCCTTGACGAGCTTTCGTTCCGCTTTCATTTCGACGCCGGCCAGAATCTTTTTCTGCCGCTCCCACCAAGCATCAAAATCCTCCGGCTCCGGTTTTTCCTGTACGATTTTAGCCGTTTCGACCCCGGCGCCGCCATCAAAGAACACCTCCTTGACCGGTGCCCAACTCGGCGAACCCGGCGCATTTTTGTCGCGCCTGACCGGTTTTCCGGTTGTCTTCTCCTTCACATACCCTTCAATCCGGATGAATCCGGGAATCTCCATCTTCGTGGTTACCTTGGCAAAGACACCCGGTTTGAAATCGCTCCGGCCGGTCTCGGTCAGGCCATCATCGCCCGTGCGCTTCCACTCGAAATAATAGGCGCTGCAATCAAACGTGGGATCGACGCCTTCCGACGAGATGGTCAGTTCAATCGGCTCGCCGATTCGATAATCGACCGGATTCGGTTTATCCGTCGCCCCTTTGAGCTGTACCGGATCCCATACATTTGCCAGCACCGCGGATGCTGTCATGGCTGCAACGCTGCAGATTTTCCATTTCATTTGATGATACTCCTTGTTTGGTAGAATAAATCAACGTACTTCGTGCAAGAAATCCCGCATTCGCTTCTCGGCTGAAGCCGGAGCGGTATTGTGATCGCCGTCTTCAATCAGAATCGCCTTGTCATCCGATGCACAGACCGTGTAGGCCGCATAGACAGAAGCAGGAGGACAAATCCAGTCGCTGCGTCCTGCGACGAACCGGATGGGTTTGCGGATATATCGGGCGAAATTGGCGGCATCGAAATAGGGGGCCCAGCGCCGCGCAGCTTCCGCCGTGGCGGGATCCCGGTAATCGTAAAAACTCTTTGAAACGCAGATTTGCCGCCCGATCAAATCGCCTTGCAAATCGCAAAAGGCGGGCACATTGACGGCAAAACGGGAAATCGATTTGTTGAGCATCGCCAGATACAACCCAAAGCCGCCACCTTGGCTGATGCCATAGTAGCCAATACGCTCGTGGTCGATCTCCGGACGCTCCGCAATCCAATCCACCGCACGGTCGATTCCGAGAATGACCGGATAGTAAAAGGCCGCTTCGCGCGATTCGCTCATGCCGGCGGAATAGTACGAGCCGCTATAACCGTAGCGCTCGGCAAATCCGTCAAGCATCCGCTTGTAATTCGCCCGTTGCCAATTGCCGTCGCCCCACGGTTCCCACGGAAAAACCGTCATGAACAGAACGGCACAGTCTTTTCGGGGCAAGGGCGTAAACGACCAACTGCCAAGTCCCGCTCCTGGAACCTGAACGGTCAGCGGCAATGGCCGCGCAGCCGCACGGGGAAGCACATACCAGCCGTATACACGCCGGTCGTTTACCATGGCAAAACTGACCCGATGCCACTCGAAATCCTCGTTCGTGCGTTTCTCGTCCGTTTCCATGCGGGCATCTAGCGGAAGCGCTTGTGCCGTCTTTTGCGCAGCCATCCAAAACGAATGGAAGTCCTCCGGACAGTCTCCGGCCGGTTTGATCTCATCCGGCTCGAAAGCTACGGCTTTCTGCCAGTCGCCCCCAAGACAAGGAGTGATTCCGGCCACTTTTACGGTCAGCCGCAAAAATCCCGGATGATCGATTGTTCCGGAAATCCGCCATTGTCCATTCGTCGAATACAATCCGTTGACCGTTGCCAGATGGTTGGTTCCAAAGTCGTCAAGCCGGATTTCCACCGGACGCCCTTCGAGCTTTTTCGCCAGATCCGGCGCCGATGGACGGATGCCAATGCAAAACTCAACCGGGTCTCCGGGCTTCCGTACGCCTTGCCAGCCTCCTTTGCTCGTGACTTCCCCCTTGATCGCCATGCGAACCGCCGTTTCCATCCTTTGCGTTTCATGCTTCAAACGGGCATTGCGCCTTTGCCAGCCCTCGCGGCGCGACACCGATTCGGAATAGGTCGGGAGCCACAACGCTTCTTGCTCCGTCAGCGCTTTGACGATTTCCTCGAACTGCGCCGGATCGTTGAGCGGAGCCCAACCTCCCCCCGGACGGACACCATGCATCAAAATGTAGCGGCACGCTCCCTCTTTGATCGCTTTTTCGGCCGCCGCTGCCGCTTCCTTCGCGCCGAAACGCCCACCCCAATTGTCCATGCGGTAGCGAATCGCCGTAAAGCCGTTTTCTTTGAGAATCTTTTCGCTGACCGGACCCGATGCATTGTAGGGGAAACAAAAGACTTTTGCATCGTACCCCGTATTTTCGAGAATCATGCGATGCGCCCCGACAATCTGCGAGCGGACGCACTCCACACCGCCTGTTTCGGCAAGCCGGTTCAGTTGCGGGTGCGATAGCGAATGGTTGCCAAGCTCGTGTCCGCGACGCACCAAGTCGCGAAGCTGCTCCCAAGTCATGTAGTTGGGCTTGCCGATCCGCTCCGGAATGATGTTGAAAATGGCCCGCAACCCATACCGCTCAAGAACCGGTGCGGCGACTTCATACTGGTCGACCGTGCCATCGTCAAAGGTGAAAACAAGTCCGCCTCGTTTTCCCTCCGGAAATTCTGTTTCGTATTCCTTCCCAAACGGAACGCCAAAACGGGATTCGGCTGCCTTGAACGAAACAATGCGCGAAGGCCATGCACGCGAAAGCGGCTCCTGCCCCGCTCTGCCGCCAAGACAATCGCCCAGCAGTTCGCGTACCTGCCGCGCGAAATCCACGCCAAGCAACGCGTCCAACTCGTCCGCCTTGACCGCCAATGCCATCGCCAGTGCAAGATCGCCGGCGGCGGATAGCCAAGGTCCATTTTCGCCCCGACCTTCCACAAAACGCTTCGCCGCCTTTTGGGCGACCGTGCGCATGAGCCGGTCGACCCGCCAGGCTCGCGAAGAATCGGCCATCCGGATCAACTCCAGCGATGCATTCATCTGCAGAAACGAATAGCCGGGCATGGTGGCTTTTTCGATTTCCTCGGAAAGACCCGAAATCCGCTCCGATTCTTCCAACGCCCGGTCGATGTAGCGCTCATACGCCTCGAAATAGCGTTCTTCGCCGGTCAATCGCGCGGCGGCAAGATAAATCATCGGCAGCCGGGCCGCTTCGTGGGGACGCACCTCCCACATTTTCAGTACGCCTTTCGGATCGATTTTCCCGTCCGCCGTCAATGCGTTGTATTCATTCTCCGGAGTCACGTTCTTGAGCATCCGGTCCGCCACGGCCGATATGGCTTCGGCGATTTCCTTCTTCATGGCGTCATCGCAGCTGCCGCTTGTCGACCAATAATAGAGACCATGGACAAAATGCGTAATTTGGTCGCGCGATGAAAGCGTACATGCGCTTTTTCCGTCTTCCAGACAGAGCCCCCGCGCCACAAAGCCCTTTACGCCATGCGCGGTCGCCAAGTTGAGCAACCCCTGCGCCATCTGCCGGGCAAATGGAACGTCCCCGCTATCCACGGCCCAGACAAGCGCAATGCCGTTGTAGATTGCCGAATCTTCCAAGCCGCGTCCATAGCCAAATTCCTTGGTCCATTCATGCCATCCATTGGTGAACGCCGCAGCACCGACGCAATCTCGCGGAAGACAATTGTAAATGAGCGACGTGCGCTCGCCATAAAACGCCGCCAGCCGTGCCCGAACCGGATCCGGCGCACTTTCCGCTGATGCGGCTGAACGCCAGCCCCCAAAAATCAGAGCCGACACCGACGCCAAAACTGCCAATTTTGTGTTCATGCACACATTCTACCTTAAGTCTCCTGTTCCGGGCAATGCAAAAAAATCCACTAGGGTTGGACGGCGGTGACATCGTCAAGCAGAATTCCCGGTTCCAGACAGTTGCGGATTGTATGCGGATAATCGGCAAGACGGAACATTCTTTCCGGTAAAAGCGACATCATCAAATATGCTTTTCCAATACGATTTATCTTCACTGGAAGGTCTGAAATTTATTGATTGACACACGCCATAAACATGATACATTATGAAATGCTTCTGGGGTTGCA
>JBJEVW010000079.1:0-4255 GCA_051884735.1 Kiritimatiellia bacterium
GCACCGGATTTGGTGCGTTTCCTTTCGCAAACGACACCATGGATTTGAAATTTCTGGTAACCCCACCGCAGCTTGCATTGTGGCAAATTGATGTGCTAGAATCCGCTCAAATGCTCTCCCATCGAGCCTAATTCCATATCCCCAGATTTCAAATATGAACAAAATTCGTGTTACCGTTTGGAATGAATTCCTGCACGAAAAAAGCCAGAGCGCTTTCGGCGAACTGATTCGTTCCTTCTACCCCGATGGCATCCATGCGGCAATCGCCAAGAATATCGCCGCAGATGACCTTGAAATCCGCTTGGCCTCTCTCGATCAGCCCGAACACGGTCTGACCGATGATGTCCTCGCCAATACCGATGTTCTCATTTGGTGGGGGCACTGCGCACACGATCGCGTCGCCGATGCAGTCGTCGACAAGGTCCAAAAGCGGATTCTGGAAGGCATGGGGCTCATCGTCCTCCACTCGGGCCACTACTCCAAGATCTTCCGCCGCATGCTTGGCACATCTTGCTCGTTGCGTTGGCGTGAAATTGGCGAAAAGGAACGCGTTTGGGTCGTCGATCAACAGCACCCCATTGCCCAGGGGCTTCCCGACTCCTTCGTCATCCCCCATACCGAAATGTACGGAGAGCCGTTTGGCATTCCTCCGGAAGCCCATATTGTCTTCCTGTCCTGGTACGAAGGTGGCAATGTCTTCCGTAGTGGCGTGACCTTCCAACGCGGCGCCGGCAAAATCTTCTACTTTTCGCCAGGGCACGAGACATTCCCGATTTACAACGATCCGAATGTCGTCAAGGTCATCTCCAACGCCGTCCGTTTCTGCGCACCCACCTTGCCTCCGCAGAAAACGGATTGCTGGAATCAGGATCCGCCTCCGGAAACCGTCTATACAAACAATCCGCTCACCGTCAATACGGCAGATCTTCACAAGAAGGCATAATCGCCTCTTTCGTTCGCATCGCCAGCCGATTGCGCAAAACGCCGCCTGCATCGCAGGCGGCGTTTTTATGTCATTTTTCATATTTTCAACTTGTATTTCTCCGCCAATCCTCCTACAAATCCTGTTGGGCACTGCTATCCCGCACCCCATCGGGTTTTGCCGGGACGAAGTTGTCCGCCCCAATCGGTCTCCGTGCCTCCCCGGCTCCCCCACGACTCTGTAAAAAAAAACGCCGGATTCAGCCCAATCTTTTCAGTCTGGAGAACTTCTTCCATGTTCGCTCATATCAATCCCGAAATCGGAACCATCTCTCACATGCTGGTTCCTGTTTTTCCCGTCATTCAACGCCCGCACGGCATGATGCGACTGGTTCCGCCTAACAAGGATCCGCGTTCCCTCACAACCGATGGGCTCTCCCTGCTCCTCACCTCCCATCGGGGCTGGCAAGCATTCCGCCTGCTGCCACTTGCCCCCGATAGCGCCCCGACTTCTCTCCAGCATATCGTGCAAAGCCAAATCCGGCCGGATGTACAGTCTTTCACTTTCCTCGAAAGCCAGACAACCATCGAAATCACGGCGACAGAACACGCGGCCTTCCTCCGCATCTCCTTCCTTTCCGCCGACCGCCCTCACCGCCTCCTCCTTGCCCCGCGTGGAACTGGCCATGTCATGGCTGAATCGCTCGATGATTCCTCTCTTCGCATCTCGGCAACCGATCGCCCTCTAAAGCATAGTGCTTACTCCGGTTTCTTCACCGACATCCATCTATCCGGCATCCTATCCACCCCCTGTACCATAACTGCGTTAGACTCTGGCGTCCTTCTCGAGATTCCCGCCGGGATCGACTTCCTCACCCTCCGCTACGCCGTTTCCTACCTCGATTCGGCCCAAGCCGCCGATCATCTCGCTACGGAACTGCCCCTCGATATCCCTTTCGAATCCATTGCAAGCAATCTCAAGTCCGCATGGAGCGAAACCATCGGAAAAATCGAGGTCGAAGGAGGTACGGAAGATGACAAAACGGTCTTCGCAACGGCACTGTTCCGCTGCCGCGAGCGCCCGATCCGGTTCTCCGAAAAGGGGCGCTATTTTTCCGGCTATGATGGAAAAATCCACGAGGACGGCGGCATCCCTTTCTGGTGTGATGACTGGACATGGGATACCTATCGCGCTCTCCATCCTCTCAACTGCCTGCTGGAGCCCAAGGAACAGCGCGAACGCCTGCTCTCCCTTCTCTGTATGGCCGAACAAGCCGGTTGCGTCCCAACCTTTCCAGCTCCCTTTGGTGATCTGCATGCCATGCTCGGTTTTCATCCGGCATCTCTTTTCCTGGAAGGCTTCCGGAAAGGTCTTCTCCGGAAAGATGAGGCTTCGCAAGCCTTGCTCGCGCTCCACAAAACGTTCTGCACACGCTCCCTTGTTCCCTGGGTGAATGCACCCCCGACCGCCTTGGATGATTTCTTCTGGAAACATGGCTTCTTCCCGTCCCTTCGCCCCGGTGAAACAGAGACAATCCCGGAGGTCAATCCCGGCGAACGCCGCCAGTCCGTCTCCGCAATTCTCGATCTCTCCTTCGATTTCTGGTGCTGCGCTGAACTGGCCGCCGATCTCGACAATGCCAAAGAAGAAACTTTTTTCCGACCTCTCTCCAAAACAATCCGAAACCTCTGGAAACCCGACACCGCCTACTTTCACCCGAAAGATTCCAACGGGAACTGGATCAAGCCCGTCGATTACACTCTGGGCGGCGGACAGGGTGCACGCGATTTCTACGCCGAAAACAGTGGACATATCTACGCTTGGGGCGCTCCCCACGACCTCGATTTCATCATTTCCGGCATGGGGGGACCCAAAGGAGCGGAAAAACGCCTCGACAAACTTTTCGATGAAGCGCCCCCTGGCGCCCTGTGGGATTTCCTCAAACTCCAGCCCGATGCCACCGGCCTCGTCGGCCAATATGCCATGGGCAATGAACCCTGCCTGCATATTCCCTATATCTACAACCGCATCGGCGTCCCATGGAAAACGCAACTTCGTACCCGCCAGCTCCTCCGTCTTTGGTGGCGCAACGATCTGATGGGAGTTTGCGGCGATGACGACGGCGGCGGACTTTCCTCTTGGTGTATTTTTACCATGATGGGACTCTATCCCTTCCTTCCCGGTTCTCTCCAATACGAACTCACCTCTCCCGTTTTCCGCCGCTGCGTTTTGCATCAACCCGGACGTAACCCTTTCACCATTCTCGCCCCTGCCGCCTCGAAAGAAAACAAGTTTATTCAAGCCGTTCGCCTAAATGGAAAAGAATGGAACGAAACGTCCATTCCCCATTCTGCCATTCTCGATGGCGGAACTCTTGAATTCGCCCTCGGACCCTTCCCCTCCTCCTGGTGCCTTCGCTAACGCTCTCTACACCCCCTCCTTTCTTCGTTGTGTATAACCTCCGTCCCCTATGACGGTAGGCGCGATGTCCATCGCCCGTGGCGACTACTCGCGCCGCCATACCCCATCGGCGTCGCTTCATTCAGTCTCCTATATGCGGCTGAATATATAATCTGTAACTCTTCAATTTAGGCTATAGGCATGGTCGTTCGGGGTGTTGCGGGAAGATTTTCAGGGAGTGTTAGGTCGAGAGCTTCAAGGGCATTGCGCGATGACTTTTGGACCGGCTCAAGCTTCCATCCTTCGCCAACATTCGTGACACGAATTTCCCAGAGATAGGTCTCGGGTGTCTTGACCGCAGCATATCTTTTCAACGCGCCGTTCTTTTTGAGCACATTGTACACGCGGTAGGCCATCATAATGCTGCGGTGGTTGAGGAAAAGACACGCCTCCTGCGTTCCGATGCCGTCCGGAACAATGTCGCCGACACAGAATCGGAGGCGGAAAAGATTCGCGTTCTTAACGTTATCTCTTCCGCCGGCCAATTTGGGATTGGTTGGACAGGATTCATCCGGATCACATGCTTCTTGCGCGATCGACGGACGCGCGAAGACATTCTGTCAGAATTGATCGATTCCGGGCAAGTCGTACAACGCACCATGATAAAAGAAGGACAAGGTCGCCCAGAAATTCTATATCTCTCCGCACAACATGCACGCCGCTGAAACCGCTCTTATCGTTCTACCGCTTCCGCCGCGTATCTTGTCTCCGAATTGCCCATCCGGGACGCGTGGCGGTCGGTTTGCGCGTGCGAACGCATCCGCACGATATAAGGCACTTGTGCGGGTTGCGGCAGAGTCACTGCAAATAGATGAACACTGGCAAATGGCGACGTTTTTTGCTACATTCTACTTCATGACAAACCGGAGGAGG
>JBJEVW010000080.1:0-17726 GCA_051884735.1 Kiritimatiellia bacterium
CGAAATTGAAAACCTGGGATCATTTATCCCGGATTTTTCCGGGATAAGGGTGTTTAGGTGCGAAGTCGTTTGCATCATGAGGGGGACTATGCTACCATTGCAAAATTCATCCGGTTCCCGATGTCCGGGTGGACTCCTGTGGCGGCAAAGCGGGTGCTTTGACCATCAGCCACCTTCATTCATCAAACCCAACCAAAATATCGGAATTCCAAATGCTCAAAAAAGAGACCAAAGCTACGTCCGCCCACAAGGACTTTGATGCGCTGTTGAATGACGTTTCCGCGCATTCCATCGAAAACCGCATTGTCAAGGGAATGGTTCTCGAGGTCCGTCCAACGGAAGTCCTCGTTGATATCGGTGCGAAAGCGGAAGGCATTCTCTCCGCGAATGAATTTGCGGACATTACCACGGTCAAGCCGGGCGATGAGGTTGATGTCCTCGTCATCCAGAGCGAGACGGAAGACGGAACCCCCAGCATCTCCAAGCGTGCCGCCGACGAGAAGATCAAGTGGGAAGCCGTTTTCCAGCGGTATCAGGAAGGGTCGATCGTCAAAGGAAAGGTCACGAAGAAGGTTCGTGGCGGTCTCACGGTCGATGTGGATGGTGTCGAAGCCTTCCTTCCCGGTTCTCAGATCGATGTCGTTCCGGTTCACAATCCGGACGATTTTCTTGGACAGGAGCTCGAACTCAAGCTCATCAAATTGGTTCCCGATCGTCACAATATCATTCTTTCGCGCCGCGAATATCTTGAAGAGCAACTGGCCGGCAAGCGTCACGAGTTGCTCGAGAAGTTGCAGCCCGGCGAGCGTCGTATCGGCCGCGTGAAGAACATCACCGATTTCGGTGTGTTTGTCGATCTCGATGGTATCGATGGACTGCTCCACATCACGGACCTTTCTTGGGGACGTGTCAAGCATCCGTCCGATATTGTCCAGCCCAACCAGGAACTGGAAGTCGTTATTTTGGATGTCGATCGCGAACGCGAGCGTGTTTCTCTGGGTCTCAAGCAGGCGCAGCCCAATCCGTGGGACGCCATTGAAACCAAGTATCCGGTCAACGCCCGTCTCCGCGGCAAGGTTGTCAGCCTCGTTGCTTACGGTGCCTTTGTCGAGCTCGAGCCCGGCATTGAAGGTCTTGTTCACGTTTCCGAATTCTCTTGGACGCGCCATGTCAATCGCGCTTCCGACATGCTCAAGATTGGCGACGAGGTCGATGTTGTCGTTCTTTCGGTCAACAAGGAAGAGCAGAAGATTGCCCTCGGCATCCGTCAGACGGAAGAGAATCCTTGGGATTCCGTTGCCGAGCGTTATCCGGTCGGTTCCCGTATCAAGGGGGCAGTCCGCAACTTCACGTCGTATGGCGCCTTCATTCAGCTTGAAGATGGCATTGACGGCATGATCCACATTTCCGACATGAGTTGGACCCGCAAGGTTGTCCACCCGACGGAGGTTCTCAAGAAGGGGCAGGAAGTCGAAGCTGTCGTTCTCGAAGTCGATCCCGAAAACCAGCGCATCTCTCTCGGTCTCAAGCAGGCTCAGGAAGATCCTTGGAATACGATCAACGATCGTTACAAGGTTGGCCAGAAGGTCAAGGGCAAGGTTTCGCGCATTGCTTCCTTCGGCGCTTTTGTCGAGTTGGAAGCCGGTGTTGACGGACTTGTTCACATCTCCCAGATCAGCGAAGATCATGTTGAGCATGTCCGTGACGCGCTCAAGATCGGCCAGGAAGTCGAAGCCCGCATTGTCCGCATTGAGCCGGAAGAGCGCCGCATTGGTCTCTCTCTGCGTCTGAACGACACGGATGACGCCAACTTCACGATGCCGGAAGAGTACAAGGGCGATGCCGACACGCTGAAGGTCGGCCAGAATATTGTCGGTCTTGCCTCTGCTTTCGATGAAGCCTTTGCTTCCGGTGGCGAAGAGTGGAAGCCCGAAGAGAAGTAAGGCATCTGTTTCTCACCGTTCACAAGAACGTCCGGCACCTGTCTGTTGGTGCCGGACGTTCTTTTTTTGCAGGAAAGGTCCACTGTTTGTTTGCCGTTCGGTGATTGCGGAAGACCAAATCAGGGGCGTTTGCTTTCGCGCACGACTAATGAAAAGACATGCGGCGGTCAAGACGCTCGAGACCTGCATCCGGAAAAATCGTGTCACGAACATTGGCGAAGAATGGCAGCTGGAGGCTATTTCCAAGTCATTGTGCAACGCTTTTGACGTTCTCGGCCTGCCAATCCCGGAAATCTTCCCGCAACATCCCAAATGACCATGCCAATGGCCTAAATTGAAGAGATCCGGTTTCGTTTCGTCCCTTCACAACTCTACGCGCTCCATGGTCACAACACTTTTCGCCTTCATAGTGGGCATGCCCGACCCACACTTATGCCTGAAGCCTCATTTTTTTGAAAAAGGGCTTGACTTGGAGCTTACTCCAAGAATTATAATCTTTGCCATGAATGCAAAAACACAAAAGAAAGATGGTGCGGAATCTACGGTTTCGCGGGTTTGCGGGCAAACGGGATTTTCTGCCGATACGCTTCGTTTCCGCGAAAAAGCCGGTTTGACGACAGCGATTCCGAGGCGGAACGGAAGGTGCGCCTATGCCGAGGTTATTTTGTGTGCGCTCAAACTGGCCGATTGTCTGAAAAAGACGGGAATGCCGCTTGCCGAGATTGCGGAGTTTGTCTACCCATGAAGAATCCCTATAACCTGTATACAAAGATTCGAATATCGATTGCCGCCGTTTCTCTGTTGCTGACGGTATTGGCATTTTTCGGATACGGGGTGGCGGCCTTGTACGCGCACCTGCAGTTCGGGCCGGCGTTGTTGCGCGGACTGGCAGGGGGAGGGCTTTTGGTTGTACTGGACATTTTGCTCGGGACGTTCTTGGCGGGGCGTTTCTATTGTGCGGTCGTTTGTCCGCTTGGCATTTTGCAGGATTTGGCCGGCTGGCTTTCCCGCCGGAAGATGGCGCAGGCGCCGAATCTTCCGTGGTTACGGTATGCGACGGCATCCATTGTCTACGGATTTCTTACTTGCGGCTGGGCAATCGGCTTTCTGGCGTTGGATCCCTATTCGTTGACGGGGCGCGCCTTCCGGTTCGTTTTCTATGCGGGATTGGTGCCTGTCGCGATTGTCTTGGTTGCTGCGGTGTGGAAGAAACGGCTGTTTTGCACGACCGTATGTCCGGTTGGAACCTTGCTGGGGCTTGTAGCGAAGAAAGGGCTTTTCCGGCTGGGAATTTCGGCGGATTGCGTATCATGCGGACGGTGTGCGCGGCAGTGTCCGACGGGGTGCATTGATTTGTCGAAGAAGCGGATTGACGATGAGCGGTGTATCCGGTGTTTGGATTGCGCGGGCGTTTGTCCGAGGCATTGCATCCGGTTGGGGCGCAGGGGGACGTCTGTGGAGCGGAAGCCGGAAGAGGAAAATATTGATGCTTCGCGGCGGCGGTTTCTGCAGCAAGGCGGCGTGTTGCTGGCGGGGCTTGCGGCCGGCTTTGGCATCGGGCGGTTTTGTCGCGCCGATGGAGTGGCCGCACGGATGCACGGTAGCATTTTGCCGCCCGGGGCGGGGGACGAAGCGCTTCTGGCGTCGCGGTGCACAGCGTGCCAATTGTGCGTCGCAAATTGTCCGTCCGGCATTATCGTCTCATCGGGAGGCCCAGTCTCGATTGATTTGTCGCGTGGAGCCTGCGAATACGATTGTACGCAGTGCGGGCATGTCTGCCCGGCAGGTGCGTTGACGCCGCTGACGCTGGCGCAGAAGCGCCGGACGAAGATTGCAGAAGTGTCTTTCCGCCCTCAATCGTGCATCGTCTTTCAGAATATGGTATCGTGCGGGAAGTGCGCGGCGGCATGTCCAACGGGTGCGATTACCCTTCGCAAATCCGGGGCGCCGCGCGTTCATGCGAATCTTTGCATTGGTTGCGGGGCTTGCCAAAAGGTTTGCCCTGCCGTGCCGAAAGCCATGACGGTTCAATCGATTGAAAAACAAGTACTTTTGGAAACAGATGGCGACAGATAACGATTTTGAATTTGCCAAGCCGGACTTCACCAGACGGCAGCGCACCGGCATGAACGAGACGATTTTCTGTCCCGGAAAGACGGAGCGGCAGCTGGAGCGGATTTTGCGTCGGTTCCGGGAAGCGGATGTGCGCGTATTGGGAACGAAATGTTCGCAGGAGCAGGCGGCGTATTTGCGGCGATGCGAGTTGCCGGTCGTCTACGATCCGGTTTCCCGGCTGTTGTATTCCCTGTGGGGAGAGCCCGAGTCGTTGAATGGCCGCATTGCGGTCTGCACGGGCGGAACGGCGGATGTTCCGGTGGCGGAGGAAGCCGCGGGAACGGCGATGTTTCTAGGGGCGGCGGTCGACCGTTTTTTTGATATTGGCGTAGCGGGGCTGCACCGGTTGCTCTCGAAAATCGAGGAGATTCGCCGGGCGGACGTCGTGATTGCGGTTGCCGGCATGGAAGGCGCATTGGGAAGTGTCTTGTCCGGACTCGTCGATGCGCCGCTTGTGGCGGTTCCGACATCGGTCGGCTATGGTGCGGGCTTTGGAGGCGTGGCGCCGCTCCTTGCGATGCTCAATTCCTGTGCGGAAGGCATGACGGTCGTCAACATTGACAATGGGTTTGGCGCGGCGGTTTCGGCCTGCCGGATGCTTCGGAAACTGAAAACGGAAAAGAATCATGACTGACATTTTGTTTTTGGAAGGTTCTTCCGGGATTTCCGGAGACATGACCGTTGCGGCGCTTTTGGATTTAGGCGGCAACCGAGAAAAACTCTTGGGCGTCTTGCAAAGTCTCCCGCTGGACGGGTATCGGATCGAGATTTCGCAGAAGAAGCCGGACGGCATCATGGGCTGCGATTTCAACGTTCTGCTGGACGATTACGGGCATGCGCACCATCATGGGCACGATCACGGGCATGCGCATATACACCGGCATTTGTCCGATGTGCATGACATCATCGACCATGGTTCGATGAGCGAGCAAGCGCGTGCGCTTGCGAAGCGCATTTTCCGGATTGTTGCGGAGGCGGAAGCCGCCGCGCACGGCTGTTCCATTGAAGAAGTCCACTTTCATGAAGTCGGCGCGGTCGATTCCATTGTGGACATTGTTTCTGCGGCGGTTCTTCTCGACGATTTGAAGATTCGGGAGTGTATCGTGACGGGACTCACGGAAGGATCGGGCATGGTGCAGTGCCAACATGGCGAATTGCCGGTTCCGGTCCCGGCGGTTTTGGCGATTGCGCAAGCGTATCGGATTCCGCTTCGGGTTTCGGGCGTGCAGAACGAGTTGGTGACACCGACGGGCATTGCGATCGCGGCGGCGATTCGGACGCGCACCGAACTTCCAGCCGAGTACCTTGTCACGAAGACGGGAATTGGCCTCGGCAAGCGTTCGATTGGGCGTCCGAACCTGTTGCGGGCCAGTTTGCTGGAGGAAGTCGAAACGGGCGCGGAAAAGAGAGGTGATCCGGAGCGGATTTGGCTTCTAGAGAGCAATATTGACGATTCGACCGGAGAGACGCTTGGCTTTGCCATGGAGCGTCTTTTTGCGGCGGGGGCCCGCGACGTACATTTTCTTCCGTGCTATATGAAAAAGAATCGTCCGGCGTATTTGCTGCGCATTCTCTGCGAGGCCTCGCAGATTCCGGAGATGGAGCGGATTTTGTTTTCGGAAACCAGCACGATTGGCGTCCGGCGCATGCCGGTAGATCGGACCTGCATGGCGCGCGAGCTTGTGACGCTTTCGCTCCCGTGCGGAGGCCGTGTCGCGGCAAAGCTCTGTTCGTGGCGTGGCATTGTCCGGTGCCATCCTGAATACGAAAGCGTCCGGCAGATTGCCGAAGAAAAGGGACTGTCCTTTTCGGCTGTTTTTCAACAAGCCCTACAAGCTGCAGGAGCGTATCATGCCGACCATTGAGAAACTCAAAGATTATCTGCTGCCGTTCACGCGGCAAGGAATTGCGCTCGCCTTTTCCGGGGGCGTCGACAGTGCCTTGCTGCTGGACGTGTTGCGGGAGATGCGGGATGAGAAGCCGTTCCCGTTGTTGGCGCTCACGATGGTTTCGCGTTTTCAGCCGTCGGGGGAAGTGCAAAAGGCGTGCGAGCAGGCAAGGGCGGCGGGGGTCGAGAGCTGTGTCGAGTTTTTCGAGCCGCTCCTGATTCCCGAGTTGCGGGAGAATCCGCCGGACCGGTGCTATTTGTGCAAGAAACAGTTTTTCCGGGCCTTTTGCGAACGTGCGCAAAAACGGGGCATTGGCGTGGTGGTGGACGGAACGAATGCCGACGATCTCAAGCTATACCGCCCGGGGCTTGCGGCCATGAAAGAGCTGGGCGTCCGTTCGCCGTTGGCGGAGACGGGATTTTCCAAGGCGGAGATCCGGAAAATTGCGGCGGAGCGAAAGCTTGCCGTGGCGCAGAAACCATCGGCGCCGTGTCTGGCAACCCGTTTCGAGTATGGATTTGCTCTGACGGAGCAGTGGATCAAGACCGTCGATGCGGGAGAATCGCTCATTCGGGCGTGCCTGCCGGAATCGAAGGACGTTCGATTGCGCGTCCATGCCAACGGGGCGGCGCGCATTGAAGTCCAGGAAGATTGTTTCGAAACGCTATTGGCCGCGCGGCCGATTCTGGTGACGGGACTCAAGAATCTTGGTTTCCGCTACATTACATTCGATCTGGAAGGCTTCCGGTCCGGAAGCATGGATTGCAATAAAAAACAAGAACTGCAGGAGATTGTGCCATGAGCATGGGACTACCCGAAATACTTCTCATTGCCTTTGTCGTCATGATGTTGTTTGGCGCCAAGCGGATACCGGAGCTCGCGCGAGCGCTCGGGCGTGCGCACCGCGAGTACAATCGCGCCAAAGACGAATTGGCTGACGAAGCGAAAGAACTGATGGATTCCGACGTGAAGGATTCGCCGCAAAAAGCGGACGCAAAACCGGAGGCGAAGTAGCTGCGTGGGGAAGGCGAAGCAAAACGAACCCCTTTCGGAAGATGTTCCGTTGATGGAGCATCTGACGGCGTTGCGCACCATGCTGATCCGCTGTTTCGCGGCGCTTGCATTGGCATATCCGATTGGTTATTTGCTCTCCCCGTACGGCATTGATTTTCTCGTCCGGTGGAGTCTTCCGCCGGAAATCGGCCGGCTTCATTACTTTACGCCGATGGAGGTATTCTGGTGCCGGCTCAAAGTCGGTTTTCTGCTCGCCTTTGTTCTCTCCCTTCCATGGACGGCGCTCCAGTTTTGGCGCTTTCTGCTCCCTGCGTTGTATCGGGCCGAACGGCTTGCTCTGCGGTGTTGGATTGGCGCTTCCGTTGTCCTGTTTCTTGCGGGCGCCGCCTTTTGCATGGGACTGATACTGCCTCTGCTGATGCGGTTTTCCGCCGGGTTCGCCTCCGAAGGACTCGTTCCCGTATTGGGATTTTCCGCCTTTCTGGAGTTGGCGGGGTGGCTGACACTCGCGTTCGGCATCATGTTCCAGGCGCCGATTGCCGTGTTGATTGCGGTCCAGTTCGGACTCGTCTCCACAGCTTCGCTCCGGCATCTCCGTCCGTATATCCTGGTCGGCATCCTGACGGTTTCCGCGTTGTTGACGCCTCCGGACGTATTGAGCCAGATTTTATTGACACTTCCCACGTGGCTTCTTTTCGAAACGGGACTTTTCTGGGCCGGACGAATCGAAAAGAAGCGTATCTCCCAAGATGAATAATCCCTTTCTTTCGACAACTGCATTTGCCGTTGCGGCGTTCGTGGCTGCAACCTGTTTTGCGCAACCCGTTTCATCCCAACCAGAAGACACCATGACAGACACCATTGCAACCGTCTATTTCACCCGCCAACTGACACCTGAAGCTGTTGTCCGTATGTATGAGGCATTGGACGTCAAGCTCCCCGGAAAAGTGGCCGTCAAGGTTCATTCCGGCGAAAAAGGCAACCAGAATTTTCTGCATCCGGAATTCATGCGACCGATGGTCGAAGCGGTCGGCGGCACCATTGTGGAGTGCAATACGGCCTATCCGGGCGCGCGCAACGATACGCAGAAGCACCGCAAGCTGCTCGATGAACATGGCTGGACAAAGTATTTCAAGGTCGACCTCTTGGATGCCGAAGGGCCGGATCTGGAGCTTCCTGTCGAGAATGGGCGCATTCTCCGGAAGAATCTTGTCGGCAAAGGCATTTTGGCCTACGATTCCATGCTCGTTCTCTCTCATTTCAAGGGACACCCCATGGGAGGTTTTGGCGGAGCGCTCAAGCAGCTTTCGATCGGATGTGCATCGTCTCGCGGCAAGGCGTGGATCCATTCGGCGGGGGTTACAGACGATCAGACGCAAGTCTGGGACAAGACGGCCAAGCAAGAGGATTTTATCGATGCCATGGCAGAAGCCGCCTCGACGGTGGTGGAGCATTTCAGAGGCAAGATCGCCTTTGTGAACATGATGTGCAATCTATCTGTCGATTGCGATTGCTGCGCCGTCGCGGAGGATCCCTGCATGAAAGACATCGGCATCCTTTCTTCCACGGATCCGGTGGCGCTGGATGCAGCCTGTCTCGACTTGATTCGCCAATCGAAGGATCGCGGACGCGACCATTTTCTGGAGCGCGTCGATTCCCGCAAGGGGGCGCGTATCATCGACACGGCGGAAACGTGCCGGGCCGGAACGAAGCGTTACCGTCTTGTTCCGCTCGACAAGTGATTGGTTTTCGCCGGCTATCTCAACCATGTGTTATTGGAATGAAAGGAATCTGACATGAATATGAATCGACGCGATTTTCTCAAATCGGCATTGGCCGTTGCTGCCCTTTCAGGCGTTGCGAAATTGAATCTCGGCATGGCTTCGGCAAGCGAGGGCGCGGTGTCTGGGGGAACGGATGAAGAGCTGAAAGTAACCCGCCGTCCGTACCGCAATACGGGAAAGACGCTTCCGCTGCTCGGATTCGGGCTGATGCGGCTCCCGCAGAAAGACGGCAAGATCGACGATGCCACGGCGCAGGCGATGGTCGAGCGCGCCTTGAAGGCGGGGTGCAACTACTTCGATACCGCCTACATGTACCATGGCGGCGACAGCGAGCGTTTTGTCGGGCGGGTTCTTTCGAAGTTCCCGCGCGCGAGTTATTATCTGACGAGCAAGATGCCGATCGGCATGTTGAAGAGCGAAGCGGACAACGAGCGCATTTTCAACGACCAGCTCGCGCGCACGAAGGCGGGCTATTTCGATTTCTATTTTCTGCATGCGCTGAACCGCGGCAATTGGGAAAAGGCGCAGCGGCTGAAGACGCTCGAATTCCTGAAGAAGATGAAGGCAGAAGGGAAAATCCGCCATATCGGATTCTCCTTCCATGACAGTCCAGACGTTCTGGCGGAGATTGCAAAGGCCCATCCGTGGGAGCTGGTCATGATCCAGCTCAACTATTTGGACTGGGCGCTCCAGAAAGCCGGCGAGCAGTACAGGATTCTGACCGATCTCGGCATTCCCGTCGCGATCATGGAGCCGCTCAAAGGGGGCACGCTGGTGCGCCTGACGCCCTCATCCCGTTCCGTCCTCGAGAAAGCCAATCCGGAAGCGGGGATTGCCTCGTGGGGACTGCGCTATGCCGCGAGCCTTCCCAATGTGCAAGTCGTGCTGTCCGGCATGTCGGTTCCGCAGCATGTCGAGGAAAATATCCGGACCTTTTCGCCGTTCCGTCCGTTGACCGACAAAGAGCGCGCCACGATTTCCCGGGCGGTGGCCATCTACCGGAATGTCGGTGCCGTTCCGTGCACGGCGTGCAAGTATTGCATTCCCTGTCCGGTCGACGTGGACATTCCGCGCAATCTTGCGTTGCTCAACGAGCTGAAATTCGGCATTCGTGAATCGCAGGTGAAGCGGGTTTACGACGCCATGGCGGAAGACGAACGCGCTTCCGCTTGCGTGAAATGCGGCGCTTGTCTGCGCAAGTGTCCGCAGAAGATCGACATTCCGGCGCATCTCGCGGAGCTGGCCAAACGCCTCAGCTGAGACGGCGCGGTCCGTCCGGCGCCGCCCGGAATCCGGGGCCATTCCAGACAAACATGAGGAAAAGGAGTCTATATGCACATGGCCGATGCCTTGCTGTCGCCCGCCGTCGGCGGTGCGATGCTCGCCGTTTCGTCCGGCATTCTGGCGTTTAGCGCCCGCGATATCCGGAAGAACTTTCAGGAAAAGCGGATTCCGCTGATGGGAATGGCGGGGGCGTTTGTCTTTGCCGCCCAGATGGTGAATTTCGCGATTCCCGGAACAGGATCGAGCGGGCATATCGGCGGCGCCGTTCTCCTTTCGGCGCTGCTCGGCTCGACGCCCGCCTTTCTCGTCCTGGCGGGCGTCTTGCTGGTCCAGGCGCTTTTCTTTGCGGATGGGGGACTTCTCGCATGGGGATGCAATTTGTTCAACATGGGATTCTTCGGGTGTTTTCTGGCCGTACCGCTTGTCTACCGTCCGCTTGCAGGGAAGAACCCGGGTCGTGGCCGGATCGTTGCCGCGAGTCTTCTTGCGAGCATCGTCTCGCTTGAGCTAGGCGCCTTTGCCGTGACGCTCGAGACGCTTGTCTCCGGCGTTACGGAGCTGCCCTTTCCGGTATTTGCCGGCGCCATGCTTCCGATTCACTTTGCCATTGCCATCGGGGAGGGGCTTGCTACGGCCGGAGTGTTGCTGTTTTTGCGCAAACAGCTGCCGGAAATCGAGACTCTCCGTTTGGAAGCGCCGCGGACAAACGCCGTCGGACGGCTGGCGGCGACGTTGGGTATTGCCGCCTTGTTTATCGGCGGAGGGCTTTCGTTGGCGGCTTCCGGTGCGCCGGACGGGCTTGAGTGGTCCATCGGACGGACGGCCGGAACGACCGTGCCGGAACGTGCGGGAGTGGTTCATTCGTTTTTTGCGACCGCATCGAAGTGCTTGGCTATTTTGCCGGACTACAACCTTCCGAACCGGGAGGGAATGCTTGGCACATCGCTTTCCGGGCTTGCCGGAGCGGTCATTTGCGTCGTGTTGCTGGCCGCACTCGGCTTTCTCCTGTGCCGCGCACCGAAAAGTCCCGGCGGCAAATAGCAGGCTTGAGTCGTGAAGGCTTTCCGGGCGGAAATGGCGCAGTTGTTTGCGCGTGACGGGGAAGACGGGCGAAATCGCCGTCTGGCCGCTGTTTCGCCGTTCCCGAAGACATGTTTTCTGCTTGCGTTTCTCGTTCTTGTCGTCTCGTTTCCGCGCCATGCGGCATGCGGATGCGCACTGTTTGCGGTTTTTCCGTTTGCGGCGGCGCGTCTCGGCGGCTATTCCGCGGGACGGCTTTTGCGCAGAAGTCTGATGACCCTTCCTTTTGTGCTGTGCGCCGGATTGGCCAATCTTTTCTTCGACAAAACGCCGACGGAGCTGTTCCCGGGGGTTTCGATTTCCGGTGGCGTTTTGTCGTTTGCGGTACTTGTCTGCAAGACGCTTGCCGCAACGGGGCTTGTATTGCTATTGGCTTCTTCGACCTCGCCCAGCGGCATTTCCGGGGCTCTTCTGCGGTTGCGTCTCCCATGTGTTTTCGTTTTGCAGATTCAGCTTTTGTTGCGCTATTTGCCAATGACGGTCGAGGAAGCCCGGCTTGTCGCCCATGCCTATCTGTTGCGCAATCCGGGCTGCTCCATTATTCCGCTGCGGGATTGGGGGCGTGTTGCTGGGCAGCTGTTTGTCCGTTGCATGGTTCGTGCGGATTCCGTCTACCATGCGATGCAATGCCGGCTCTTCCATGCGGGCAAGCCGCTTCCCGGGAATGAGCTGGGATCGCTCAAGGAATGGGGCGTCTGTTTTGTCTTGCTGTTTCTTTTGTCGCTTCTTCGAATGTCGCTCGCATGATGATCGAATTGGAAAATGTCGTTTTGGATCGTCCGGGAAAACCCGCGGCCCTTCATGAAATGACGCATATCTTTGATTCCCGGCGTTGCCGTTCCGTTGCCGTTCTTGGCGCGAACGGAGCGGGCAAATCAACACTGCTGGAGGGGATTCTCGGTCTTGTTCCGGTTCGGTCCGGACAGATCCGGGTGGATGGGCTTTGCGTAGAGCCGAAGAATTTCAGGGCGATACGGACGAAAATCGGCATGGTTTTCCAGAATGCCGACCATCAGCTTTTTTCCCATACCGTTGGCGAAGATATTTCGTTCGGACCAGGCAATCTGGGATTGTCCTCCGGAGAGGTGGTGGCGCGTGTACAGGAGGCCATGCGGACATTGGGAATCGCCGCACTTGCATCCCGCGAAATCAACCGGCTTTCCGGCGGCGAAAAAAGGCGTGTCGCGCTTGCCGGTGTTTTGGCGATGAAACCGGAGGCCATCCTTTTGGACGAGCCGACCGCCATGCTCGATCCACGGGCCTGTCGCGAATTGACGGAAACGCTTCACTGCATTTCTTCGTTTCAACTCATTGCCACGCACGATTTGGCATTTGCAACGCGAGTTTGCGAAGAGGCGATTGTCCTGCGCGACGGCGCTCTGATTTATGCGGGCGATATGCAGATTCCAGAGGCTGTTATGCAGGAAGCCGGACTCGTCTAGCGGACGAGAAGGAAAAGCACGCCAGTTTCCGGTTTTGGGACTTTTGGAGTGCAATTCCGATAAAATTTCGGTACGATACGGGGCACATTGGAGTCCTTTTTCTTTCTGATTATGACCGACCATGGAAACACAACAGAAATTTGAAAAAACGCAATCGATCATTCTGCCGGAGATTTGCGGGATGGATCCGGACGAATTATGCCGGGTGGCGTACGAGCGGATGGAAACGGATTTCATGGGTCCCCATACGCATCTGATTTATGCATGTGCGCCTTCACAGGTGACGCCGGCCTCGAAGTTCCGGAACGGATTGTTGTTTCCGGAGCTGGGGGATGGCTATGGCGAGGGCATGGAGGATACGGCGATTGTCGGCGGCGTGGCCTTGTCGATGCTCGTGGATTGGCATGCCGTGACAAGCGGTGCTTCGCTTCCGGCGCGTGCCAAGACCGTATTCGAGGGCTTGCGCGGTTTGGTGACGGCGCATGGACGGCCGGGGTTTGTGGCACGCGGATTGTGCGAGGAGGACGGCAAGAGCCTCTGTGCCTTGTCTTCGCGCGATCAGGTGACGCATGTCGTGCATGGATTGTGGCGCTACTGGCGCAGTGCGCTGTCGGGCGTGGCGGAGCGCGAGGAAACCGGGCGGCTGCTGACGGCGATTGCGACACGCATGGAGGCGAACTGCACGCCGGAGAACGACTACGATTTTCTGCGGGCCGACGGCAGCCGCGATACGCGCGGCATCCAGCGGATGTGGAATTGCAATCCGCATGAAATGGGGCGTCTGCCCATGGTGTATCTGGCAACATGGGTTGTGACGGGACATACGCACTGGAAAGAGCTTTACGATGGGTTGATCGACGAAGCCTTGGATAGCGCGCTCCGGTTGACCGATCCGGAAACGGCGCGCCGGTTGCGGCCGCAGATGCCGGAGTATGCGTTGTTGCAGATGCAGTCGTGTCAGGAGTTGCTGTTGGCGGAGGATCCTGACGAGTCGCGAAGGGCACGTATTCGCCGTGCGATGGAAGCCCCGGCGGAAATGGGCGCTGAGCGGGCCGTTGCACTCAATGGCGGCAATAGCCAGTGGCTTTGCGGAGCGGGCGAGAGTCTATTGGCGCAGCTGTATGTTCCCGGGCGTCCCTTTTCCGCCGAGATGGCGGCACTACTGATGAAATCGCTTGGAGAGCCTCCGTTGCCGGAAACTTCTTCGTGTCGCATCATCCATTTGGCGGCGGCATACTGGCGTTGGCGCCGCAATCAGCAGGAGAGGTGCTGAGGAAGAGTCCGGCTCTGCATTGGAAGAAAAGAAAAAGAGGCACCGGTATGGCGAAAGGCGATACCGGTGTCTTTTTTCTGTCGGTTGATGGGTTCTATTGTCTGCGAGGGATCAGGTTGTATGGTAGCCCTGCGGATTTTTGGACTGCCAGTTCCAAGCGTCGCGGCACATGTCGTCGGCGGTGCGTTTGGTTTTCCAGCCGAAGAGCTCGCGTGCGCGGGAAGCGTCTGCAAAGCAGGCGGCGGCATCGCCGGGACGGCGGGGGCCGTAGCGGTGGGGCAGGGGACGTCCGATGGCCTTTTCGAAGGAGGAGACGAGTTCTGCAACGGAAACGCCATTTCCGGAGCCGAGGTTGACGGGTGTGCATCCGGGAAGCTCATGGACGTGGCGCAGGGCAGCGATGTGACCTTCGGCGAGATCGCAGACATGGATGTAGTCGCGAATGCAGGTGCCATCGCGGGTCGGATAGTCGTTGCCGAAGATCGTGAGTTCCTTCAATCGGCCGACCGCAACCTGTGTGATATACGGCATGAGGTTGTTGGGGATGCCATTGGGATCTTCGCCCATCAAGCCGGATTCATGCGCTCCCACGGGGTTGAAGTAGCGCAGAAGGAGAATGTGCCAATTCGGATCAGCGGCTGCCATGGCGCGCATGATATCCTCGAGCCAGAGTTTGGTTTGGCCGTAGGGGCTGACGGCGGCGAGCGGGGCGTTTTCGCGGAGCGGGAGATTTTTGGGATCCGGATTGCCGTAGACGGTTGCGGAAGAAGAGAAGACGAGATTGTAGAGCCCGTGTTTCCGCATTTCATCGAGCAGGACGAGCGTTCCTGCGATGTTGTTCTGGTAGTATTCCCAAGGTTTTGCGACGGATTCGCCGACGGCCTTGTAGCCGGCGAAATGAATGACGGCATCGAACTTTTCGGAATCGAGAAGGGAGCGGACGACAGAGCGGTCGCCGATATTGCCGACCACGAGGCGCGGGCGCTTGCCGGCAATCTGCTCAATCCGGTTGATGGATTCCGGCGAGCTGTTGGACAGATCGTCCAGGATGGTCATGGTGTGGCCGGCCGCGTAAGCCGCCACGCAGGTATGGCTGCCGATGTAGCCGGCGCCGCCCGTAATGAGAATATTCATGCGTGAATCTCCAGAAGAGCTGGGTTTTCCCGGAAAGGGGCTTTGCAGAACAAAAGGAAAAATCGTTATCGGACGATGGGCGGAAAAAGGTAGTCCATCAATCCGGCATCCTTGAAGGCACCGAGGGATCCCTTCGGCGCTTCGATTTCGTCATAGACCTGAACGGCGTCCGGTTCCAGTCCGGGAGTCCGCACTGCGACGGGGACAGGCGTCCGGGTATGCTTGCCGAGGGCGACCGGGACGGGGTGGTCGGGCAGGAGGACGATGCGGCAATCGGCGGGGGCGCCGGCGAGGATAGGAGCCACAAGCCTGGCATCGACGTCTTCGATGACCTTCCGCTTCAGATCGAGGTTGCAGGCGTGCGAAACCTCATCGGTTGCTTCGATATGCACATAGACGAAATCGTGCGTGCGGATTGCCTCAAGGGCGGCGGCGGCCTTCCCCTCGTAGTTGGTGTCGATATAGCCGGTGGCGCCGGGGACGGAAATGACGTCCATGCCGATGGAGCGACCGAGGCCGTTGATGACATCGACGGCAGAAATCACAGCGCCTGTGATGCCACGCAAGGCTTTCAGCGAGCGGATGGCGCCTGCACGCCCGGGGGACCATGGCCAGATGGCGTTGACGGGAACGGGACGCGATTGAGCCAGTTTCGAATTTCCGAGCACCTCGGCGGCGCGTTCGATGATATCAAGCACGAAGGCAAGCGTAGCCTGTGCGGCTGGATTGTTTGCCGCGGCCGGCGGGAGATCGGGCAAATGTTCCGCAACCGGATTGCCGGAATTGTCATCCGGTTTTTGGCAATGGATATCCGCGGAGAAGCCGGGACCGTGCAGCACCATAATGTTGCGGTAGCTGACGCCCGGATAGAAATGCACCTTTTCGGAGGCGAGTTTTTCGTTGAGTTCCTTGATCAAGGCAACGGCGTCTTCTTGAGACGGGTGTCCGCCAGAGAAGTCCACGAGCCGCCCCTCACCATCGACGGAGCAGAGGTTAATCCGGAAAGCGATATCGTCGGCGGTCAGGGGAATGGCTTTGCTGTTGGCTTCCAGGACGCCGCGTCCGCAGTATTCGGTTTTCAGGTCGCATCCGATGACGGACATGTTGGCGACATCGGAAGAAGTGGGAAAGCCTTCGGGAAGAGTGCGAAGCGTTCCGCAACGGCCTTCGCGGGCGATGGTGTCCATTGCAGGGGTTTTTGCGACTTGCAAGGGCGTTTTTCCTCCCAGTTGCGGAAGCGGTTCGTCGGCCATGCCGTCCGGGAGAATGAGAATGGTTTTCATGTGTACAATCCTATTCAAAAACGCAAACTCCCGCAACAGAAAGAAGGAGAAAGCTTGTATATGCGGCATATTGACGTGTTTGACTTTTTCGAATTTCCGCCATTCGACTTTCCGACGCCACGTCAAGTGTCTATGCGTAGTCTATCAATTGTGCCGTCGACGATGCTTGTTGGGGAGTCGTGCCATCATCCGGGTGAAGCGGCCTTCCCTTGCCGCCGTCCGAAAGGGCGGTTACGCCCCGCCGTGACTGTCGTGCTTGTTGAACGCTCGGTCGAACGCCTCGAAATTGCGATTGTGCGAGTTGTGGTCCTCAATGACCGCAAAGCGCACGACCTTGAACTTGTTCGAGAACTCTGACTCATTGAGAATCTTTTGAAAGATTTCCGCCATGTGATCAGGCGGATTGCGGAACGCTCCGCACCCCCACGCACCGAGCACAATGGCATCGTGTCCGTTTAGGAGTCCAATGCGCAGCATCGTGCGGATCTTCTTCTCAGTCGCTTCGATGGCCCACGGCACCAGACGTCCGGCTTCATCGAGATCCGGATGAGAAATCGCTGCAACCGACACGACCGCGCACTCAAACGGCTTTTCGATGAGCTGATCGCCGTCGTTCTGCCCCGTGCGGAAGAACATCACACATCCAGAGTAGATGCCACCCGTATTCCTGTCCATCGGATACTGTTTGTCAGCCATCGGCAAGTCAAGCAGTTTGGCATAATCCGAATGGTACTGGTAGAGCGACACGCAGAGATTGCTTTGGCGGAAAAGCGATTCCTCCTGCGCACGCGCCCCGTTCAACACACCACCGCCGGGTGTATGGCGGTTGGCCATATTGAGCATCACCGGACGATACCCCTTTTCGACAAGGTCCCGCGTCACTTCGATACAGTCGCGGTTGACCGCATCGACGGCGGTCTCCTCGACCATGGGCAGTTTCTCTACCTTCGGCGGATCAACATAGAACACGCTGGCGTTCAGCACATCCTCCGTTGCGGGAAGATTGACGCGTCCCGCTGCTGTAGCATATCCGCCATCACGGCATATCTGCATCGTCTCCCGAAAGATTTGCCGATTGTGCTCCTTCTTAGCCGCGATGGTCGGATCGTAGGTTGAGGTTGAAAAATAATGTTTATTGCCGTAACGCATATAACCTTCAAAACGACTCTGGTTTCGTATTCTGCCGCATATAGGGAAAGACGCATGCGGGAAATTCTTCCGACTGAACTTTTCCCTAAAAAAAGAAAATCCCCCGGTATTCCGGAAGATTTGCTTTCATAAATGGTCGGGGTGAAGGGATTTGAACCCTTGGCCTTTTGGTCCCGAACCAAACGCGCTACCAGTCTGCGCTACACCCCGGCAAATAAAGCTAACGGGGATGAATGGTATCGAAAACCGAGTATGCTGTCAATGGAAAAAAGTAACACCCTCAGGGCTGACGCATTAGAGTAGCGCCGCACCGAACCCGATGCGTTTGGCCAAATG
>JBJEVW010000081.1:0-17667 GCA_051884735.1 Kiritimatiellia bacterium
AGTGGATTGGAGGCTTGACTCCATTCTGTTCCATCGGGAACGCCATCCATGTCCGTGTCGATTTCATTCCAATCTGTTCCAAGAAAAAATTCCTCGCCATTTGTCAGCCCGTCTCCATCCGGATCGGCATTTGCGGCACCATTGCCTGTGTTTGGGATGGTTGGATTCATTCCCCACTCATCTTCCTCACGGTCTGATAGACCATCACTGTCTGTATCCCACAAAAAAGGGTTGGTTCCGGTTGACCATTCTTCGAAATCCGTAACTCCATCTCCGTCCGTGTCTTCTTGAAGAGGATTTGTTCCTGTCCCAAGATGGTAAGTGATAGCCAGACCAGGGGACGCAATAGGTTCGTATTCAGAAAACAGCAATTCCGTTTGGGGCGTTGAAGCGGAAAGGATTGCATTGTTTCCAAGGGCTCTTGAAGAACGTGGGTCGAAGCTTGCAAACAAGATGGGATCGGACTGAAAAAAAGAAACACAAATGTCGTTTGGAGAGTTTTCAGAAAAGACGATTTGAAAAGATACCGAATTAGAGGAAACGGGATTCTCATCAAAGAAGCCAAAATTACGGAATTCCACAACGAAGTGACGCATTTCGTTCGTGATGACTTCTGCAGTCCGCAGAGAACTTCCCAGTTCTGTCGGATACGCCTGCAAGTCATCGTAAAATGCTTTCAGAACGAAAGGTTTCTGTTGGTTAGGGGACAAGGATGGTCGTCTGGTTTGACTGACAGAAAGATTTAGATATCCATCGACTGAAATGAGCAAATTGGAGCATATCCAAGTATTCTGAATGGTGATTGGGAACGGTAGGGGAACGGAAATTCTGCCACTGTTTATATCGGTTATGCCATCCAACAGGTTGGTCGCTCCATTGAGGGAATAAAGGGTGGTATTTCCTGTCGATATCCATCCAGATTCCATTCCGTCCAATATTCCATCGCCATCGGTATCATCCACGAATGGATTTGTTCCAAGATTTGCTTCCTCTACGTTAGTGAGTCCATCCCGATCTGGATCGGCGGAACGTTCGGGATTGGAAGAGTCTAAAGGGTTAAATCCATACTTGGCCTCCCAACCATCCGGACAACCATCGCCGTCCGTATCCTGTTTTGTTGGATTTGTTCCAAAGGTTGTCTCACTTAAATCAAATAATCCATCATCGTCTGTATCCGCTTTTACAGGGCTGGTCCCATTGTACCATTCCGCGCCATCGGAAAGCCCGTCGCCATCTGTATCCACCTTTTTCCAGTCGGTTTTGTAATACAGAATCTCATCGCAGTTGGACAATCCGTCTCCATCCGTGTCTGCGAGTCCGTCTGTCGAGTCGAGCGGATCAAAAGGAGCGTGGATGTACTCCCAATTGTCATTCAACCCGTCATCATCAGAATCTCTATTGATTGGATTCGTTCCAATGGAAAACTCTTGACCATCAGATAGCCCATCTCCGTCTGTATCCCAGTCTATGGGATCTGTTTCAAGAATGATTTCATTGCCATCGGAAAGTCCATCTCCATCTGTATCCCAGCAAATGGGATCCGTTTTGTGGATCATCACTTCGTCACGGAGAGTCAACCCATCTCTATCGGCATCGGTGAGAGCGTCCTCGGAATCGTTTGGCGAGAGATCATGTTCGATTTCGATTCCATCGGGGATGCCATCGCCATCGGTATCGGCTGAAACCGGGTCCGTACCAATCAAGATTTCTTCTTGATCCCCAATGCCATCACCATCTGTATCAGAATCAAAAGGATTGGTACCAAGAACATTTTCCTCGCCATCCAAAAGTCCGTCGCCATCGGTATCCGGATTCAATGAATCGGTTCCAATGCCAAATCTGTACTCGAGGCATAACCCGGGGAAGACGGAATTGGGCGTGTCGTAGGCATACTCAATGTTTCCATGTTCCCATCTGGCACCTAGTGTCGCGGATTGGCCACCGCCACGCAACCCGGCGGTTTCGGAAAAGACGACACGGATCCGATCCGGATGTTCTTCCCAAAATTGAACTTGAAAGGAAACAACCTGATTTGTTTCGACACTATGGAACCCGGCATGGTTGAATTCGATGATTCCTACATGGTTTGTTCCTTCTCCCGACGTGGCGAGCGTGACATTCGAACCCAAACCGGAATAGAGTTTGAGGTCGTCCCAAAAGGCCGCGATTGTAACGCCTCCATTGGATGATAGTGGAATAGCGGAAGCCATTGAATTGCCGTACTTGCTTCCTACCGAAGAAATGCCGTCCGAAAAGCGTACGAGTCCATTGGCATTGACAGAGAGATTCGAGCTGGCACCATAGATGAAGAATGGAAATGGCAGGATGGTATTTGACACTCCATCGTCCGTTTGGGACAGGAGAAGGACTCGATTTGTCCACGATGCGGTATCAATCCATCCTCCCGTTGACAAAGTGTAAACCACGCAGGCTTCCGTGCCATCGGAAAGTCCATCGTCATCGGTATCCCAATCTAAAGGATTCGTGCCGATGGCGTTCTCCGCTCCGTCCAGAAGACTGTCGCCATCGGAATCGTCTGCATCCGGATTGGTCAGAGACACGAAAAGCTCAAACGCATCGGTCAGGCCGTCGCCATCGGTATCGGCACGGGTGCCAAGGTTGAAAAAAACAGATTGGCTGACCAAATTGGAAACGCCGCACCCGTAAACGATATTGGTATAGACGATGTTTTCGTCGAGCGGAGACGCAACGAGATTCGTTCTGATGTCACATGCGGCGTCATGGACATGGGGAACGATTTCTTGCCACGGGAGGGACGATATAGGAATTGAAAAAGAGGCCGGTTTGTTCGTTGCGGGATGCGAAGAGAGAAAGGACCACGTCCGAGAGAGCAGATTCGTCTTTGCGTAGAGGTCGAGCATCTCGTCTGGAAGCGGATTTTCCTCCGGCCAGTCTGCTGTAAAGATGAGCACGTCATTTGCGATGGATAGCGATGTGAAGCAGAGGTTCGTGGAAGAACCCGGAGCGGTGCGGCGCGGGGTGCTGCGCCGTGGCGGGACGCGCAACGCCTCAAGCGCCGGCGTCGTCAGGCGCCATTCGCGTACAAGCCGGAAGGGCGAATAAAGGTCTTGCGTGGCAAGCTGAAGTGGGGACAAGAAGGGCGTAATCCAATCCCGTGTAAGCGGCGTATCCGGAACTATCGTCCAAAAGAGCATGCCATCTTCGTCTGTAAACTCGTAGCATCCCGTGGTTTGGGAAATGCGCAAATAGACCGACTCTCCGACACGGGACTGAAATGCCGCGGGCCAGGATTCATCAACAAAGACGAACGAGTCGCCCTCTCGGGCGGGGCCTTCCATTTCGGGGAGAAACCGCGCACCGGCACCTTCCACTAGCCAGTTTTCCGTGGCGACAGCCATTTCCCATGGCGATGCGGGGCGTTGTGTTTGGGCGAAGGTCGCCGTCTGTCCCGCGACAGCCATTCCAAAAAGGAAGCGCGAAAATGTTCTCATATCGCGGATTATATCAGAATGGCAAACAAATCGCCAATTGTATGCCATCAAGTCAGGGGCGGGGCGGGAGTTCCAACGTCGATCATCGCGTCCTACTTGTAACGGAGTCGCAAGAAGGGGATACGGGACATGCGAGAAGGGAAATGGCGTGCGCAGGGGGCGTGTTACAGAGGCCGGTAGACGCGTATGTAGTCGAGGCGATAGCAGGCGGGGAGATCTTCGGAGCGTGGAAGTCCGGTCCATCCCTGCATGATTTCGCAATCGATATTCAGACGGAGCGGGCGGTGGAAGTGCTCGTTTGGAACACGGAAGATTTCCTGTTGGTCGAGGAACCAGACGAGTTCGGACGGGGTCCAAAGAAGAGCGCCGACATGGAAGTCTTCCGTGAAATCGAATGGCATGATTTGTTGATGCCGGATTGGTTGGTTGTGGAGTCCAACGCACGCCTCCACATAGGGCGTCTGGAGGCGATGGAGGGTTGTAAAGTAGGTGTGGTCGAGTTCGGGTTTGGCGATGGTGTCCGGGGTGTCGCGGCGGCCGAATACCTCGAAAATGTCGATTTCTTCGGAGAAATCGCCCTCTCTGTATTTGGCGGGAGGATCGAGGGGATCGTGAAGCCAAAAGGCGTTGCAGACATTGGCGCGCATGGCCTGGAAACGGGCTTCGAAGTAGCCGTACAGGACGCGCTGGCGGGCGGTGACATAAGCTGTCGTGTAAGATCCCATGCCGCGGGCGCGGAAGAGAGGCGGAATTTCATCCGGCAGCTGCGTTCGGGCGGTCAGTTCAAGGCAGCCGTTGCGAAGGCGGATATTGCGGCGGTCGAAATATCCGGGAGCGCGGCCAAGCCACTGGGGGGAGGAATCGTCCCACTTATCCAAGTCGAGTGTAGCGGCGTTGAATTCATCGCTAAAGCGCGGATCCAACCGGTAGCCTTTCAAAACAGTCATAGATCGGGATGTGTGCTTTCGATTGCTTGGGATGGATGGTGCGCACGCGGCAGAACAACATTTGACGGAAGATTGCCGATCAAGGAGTCAAATGGCTTCAAGAAAAAGCATTCCGGACTTTTCGTGTGGTATCAAGCGATAAAGCATCGTCAACGCCGTATTGGAAAGGCTTGAACGATGGCGAGAATGGGGGGCATCCGCTGATGAGGACAATCGGTGGGGGTAAATTATGCCTCAGGCTCAGGGGTATTGTGGGCAATCAGCGGGCGCTGCACCATCTTCTCGTAGATTTCGATGTATGCCTGTGCGCACTTTTCGTGTGTGAAGTTATCACGGGCATATTGCATAATCCGGGCGATTTGGGCATTCCGGACCTGTTTGGGAAGACTGTAAAAAGCCATGGCCTGATCGATGGCCCAAGAGAGTGCGTTGGAATCGTAATTGTTGAAGACGAATCCATTGCCTTCGTTGCGATCGACATTGAGATGCCAAACGGTATCGTGCAGTCCGCCCGTGTTGTGGACGATCGGGAGCGAGCCGTAGAGGGCGCCGACCATCTGGGGGAGACCGCACGGCTCAAACCGGGAAGGCATGAGAACAAAGTCCGAACCGGCGTACCCGATGCGGGAGAGCGATTCGTTGAAATTGGCGACCGCCACACGTTCCTGAATGCCATGGAAGGAGACGATATCGCGGAAAATGCCTTGATACTGGCCATTGGCGACAATGACGACCTGCAGTTTCCGGTCCCAGTAACGGCTGACGATCCGGTAGAGGATATCGGAGAGGAGGGAGCAACCCTTTTGGATGGGATCGAGGCGCGACGGCCAGAAAAAGATCGGGGCGTCATCGTCTTGCGCCAGACCGAGTTGGCGCTGAAGATAGCGTTTTGCGGCGAGTTTTCCGGCTTGTTGGGTGTCGGGGGTGTAGGCAAGCGGAAGCGCGGCGTCTGTGGAAGGGTTGTAGCTTTCGTCTGGCGCATTAAGAATGCCTACAGCGCATTCGGCATCGCGTTTTGCCTTCATTTCCGCTCGGATGGCGGGTGGCACCCAATCGTGTCTGCCATCGGAGACCTCGTTTAGAAATTCAGGGGAGACGGTATTGATGAAGTGGGCGGCGAAGATGCCGGATGCGAGCAAATCGACGGGGATATTGTTGTTGCGGGCGTCCCAGTAGTCGTAAGGAGGTCTATCGTAGTAGAGATCGCCCCAAAATTCGGCGGCGTCGATTCCAACGTCCTCGATCCGTTCCAGGGAGATATGCTGGGAGTGGATATTGTGGACGGTGAAGAGGGACTTGATGCCGCGGCAACGGGCGATTGCGGGGACGAGGCCGGTCATCCAATCGTTGCAGTGAACGAGATCCGGTTTGACGGAGCGGAGAATATTGTTGATGACTTCGCGTTGGAAAGCGAGGGCGATTTTCGGATTTTCGCGATCATCGTTCGAGTAGACGGATTCGCGATAGTGGAAAATGCGGTCTTCCGCGAGGTGTATGCGCGATTCCGGCAAGCCGGCGCTCAGGTAGAGCTGCAGTTCGCGTTCGATGAGATTCTGGGAGTCCATGTGAAACATCTTCCGGTAGTAGGGAAGGGCGACATGGACATCTGCGCCTTGGTTGAAGAGGGCGCCAACGAGGGATGCGGAAACATCGGCGAGACCACCGGCCTTTGCGACCATTTTGTTTGCCAAGTTACCCATTCCCGCGGGGAGATAGGTAATCTCCGGTGTAACAATCAGGATGCGAGGGTTCGATTTGGTAGACATAATAATGATTGATACGGGATTGGGAGGTTAAAAACCCTGCACCCACGAAGACCGCGGGGCAGGGGAGGAAATCCGGGCAGACATCGACCGATATCGGCCGTCCGGTTTGATTCCGGCTCTTGCGGTTTTGGTTATTTGGAATCGGGAGCCCAGACGATATATCCGGGCATGGTGTTTTTCCAAGAATCATCCGCAGGAACAACGCGAACCGAGAAGGAGAATGTACCGGTGTCCGAGCAGGGGACATTTGCCTTGTAGGCGAAGGTGCCATTTCGGCCTTCTTTTTCGAGCGTCATGTCAATGGTTTTGCCATCGACAATTTCGCCTTGGGCGGCCGGGGTGCCGATATACAGCTGGACGCGGACGGCGTTGGATGGAATATCGCCGAGTTTGACCTTTGCCGTAACATCGAAGGAATCACCGACGACGCTATGGGACAGGTCGCGCGAGACGGCTGTATCCTCAACGGAAATCTTGTTCCATTTGGAGAAGAGATCATTGCGGGCCGCAACCTTCGAGCGAAGCATGCCGAAGTTGTCGGCGGAGAGTTCGGAGAAGTTCTTGAATGCGGGGGTGTAGGAATCGTTGTAGTAGTCGGCGACCATGCGGGTCGAGGAGAAGCGCGCGATGGACATTTTGGCGGATTCCTTCATCATGCCGATCCAGCGGAGCGGAAGTTCGCCGTGGGGGCGATCGTAGAAAGCCGGAATGATTTCGGACTCGAGGATGTTGTAGAGTGCCTGAGAGTCATTCCAATCCTGCTGATTCCAATCGGCAAATTCTTCGCCGTTCCCGATTGCCCAACCGCAATCGCGGGAGTATCCCTCTGGCCACCAGCCATCGAGCGTGGAGACGTGGATGGCACCGTTGATGCAAGCCTTCATGCCGGAAGTTCCGGACGCCTCGTTCGGGCGGCGTGGCGTATTGAGCCAGACATCGACGCCACGGACGAGGCGGCGGGCGATGTGCATGTTGTAGTTTTCGAGAAACACGATCCGGCCCTTGACGGCGGGATCCTTCGTGAATGCGATAATGCGCTTAATGAGTTGCTTGCCTTCGTTGTCGGCCGGATGCGCCTTGCCGGCAAAGATGATTTGCACCGGGCGGGAGGGGTTGAGCAAGATGCGCTTGAGGCGTTCAGGATCGGCGAGCAACAGCGTTGCGCGCTTATAGGTGGCAAAGCGGCGGGCAAAGCCGATGGTGAGCGCGTCTTTGTTGAGGACGTTGCGGCAGTCTTGGATTTCCTCGAAAGAGGCATTGCGGCGACGGGCACCGCGCTCGAGAATTTCGCGAGCGGAGCGGACGAGGTGTGCGCGTGACGCTTCGTGGACGCGCCAGAACTCTTCGTCCGGAAGGAGGCGGATGCGCTCGGTCTGGGTTTCGGTGAGCGGGCGTTTTTCCCAGTTCGGACCGAGAACCTCGGAGTAGAGGCGGTAGTGATCCGTCGAAATCCAGGTCGGAACGTGAATGCCATTGGTTACATGGCCAATCGGGACCTCCTCGGTCGGGAATGTCGGCCAGAGGTGGTGCCACATATTGCGTTCGACGACGCCGTGCAGGCGGGCGACACCATTGTCGTAGAGGGAGCAGTTGAGCCCGAGAATGGTCATCGAAAGCTCGTTGGTGGAATTGTCGCCGAGGGCGCGCCCCATGCGTTTGATTGTCTCGGCGTCGAGACCACCTTCATTCTCGATGGCCTTGAGTTGCGGCCAAAGGAGTCCGAGATCGAAGGTTTCGTTTCCGGCGGGGACGGGAGTATGGGTCGTAAAGACGGAGGTATTGCGCACAAATTCGTGTGCCTCGTCGTAAGAAAGGCCTTTTTGCATGCACTTGGCAATCCGTTCGACGCCGAGGAATGCGGCATGGCCCTCGTTCATGTGGGAAACGGCGACCTGATAGCCGAGGGCATCGAGGGCGCGCATGCCACCCATGCCGAGGAGGATTTCCTGGCGGAGACGATTCAATTTATCGCCACCATAGAGCTGGCCGGTCACATTGCGGAGTTCGGGGCGATTCTCGGGGATGTTGGTGTCAAGCAGAATCAGCGGAATACGGCCGACATTTAGGCGCCAAGCCGTGAAGTGCAACTTTTCGTTGTTGGCGAGAGGAACCTGGAGAAGAAGGGGCTGGCCGTTTGCATCGAGGCAACGGGAAACAGGGAGGGAGTGGACATCGTTTTCGGGATATCCTTCCACCTGCCAACCGGTGGCATTGATAACCTGTTCAAAATAGCCTTCGCGATAGAAGAGGCCGATGCCGACCAAGGGGATGTCGAGATCGGAAGAGGATTTTAGGTGGTCACCGGCCAGAATGCCGAGACCGCCGGAGTAGATGTGGATGGATTCGTGCAAGCCGAATTCCATGGAGAAGTAGGCGATGCACCGATAGTCGGTATCGCCGAATTTCTTCCAGTTGCGCGAAGTCAAGACGGATTTTTCGTATTCGGCCTTGACCTCGTTCATGTGTTCGAGAAACGCGGTGTCTTCGCTCAGTTCTTCGAGGCGTTTCTGGCCAACGGTGGCGAGAAGCCGGATGGGATTGTACTCGCAATCACGGAACAGCATTGGGTTGATGCGTTGGAAGAGCGCGGACGCCCTGATATTCCAACACCACCATGCGTTATTGGCGAGCGTTTGAAGAAATGTCAGATTCTCCGGAATTTTGGGAGAAACGGTAAAAGTACGGAAACCAGTCATAAAGTGTAGTTTTGGTGAGAAGTCGACAACGGGTCGAATCCTAGCAAAAAACACTGATTCTTTCAAATGGTTCGGTCCGCAGAAAAAAAGAAAACCGAATGGCAAGCCATCCGGTTCTAAAATGGTGCTCGAGGCGGGACTCGAACCCGCAATCGGAAACCCGACCAGCACCTCAAGCTGGCGTGTCTGCCAATTCCACCACCCGAGCACGGGTTGTTGGACAACGGCGAGAAGGTTACCAAAGAATAAGGCGGCTGGCAAGCGTAAATTTCCGAGAAATTCGAAACGAAAAGAAAAAGTGCTTCAAAAGTATGTTTTTGATAGGTTTGAGGAAGAGCGGTTTTGCCTTATGGGGCGGGATGCGAAGCTGTTCCCCGTGCAGTGCGGCCACGCGATAATCGAACAGCGGAACTCCCGGTCATCGTTCCTGCCGCCATTGCATGTGCTTGGAATCCGCACGGCTGCCAGTGGTGTGGGCGATGGGGGGCGCATAGAGACGGATTGTCCATGGAATGATCCGGTTGCGGAGCGATTGTCGTTTTCCGTATACTTCACGGCATGAAAACAGATACGAAAACGGTTGTCGGGGCCATTGATCCCGATGTATTGTCCTTTACGGTCGGCGAGGATCCGGTTTTGGACTTGCGTTTGGCGCAGTGGGATTGCTATGGAACGGCTGCGCATGTCACGATGTTGACGGCCATGGATGTGACGCCGCGCATTTTCACACCGGACGAACGGGATGCCATTTTGAAGAAATTGGCCGACATTCGCGATACGGCCAGGGCGGGAAAATTTGTGATTACCGATGCCGATCAAGATTGCCACTTGGCGATTGAGCGCAATTTGACGGAAGCGCTCGGGACGCTTGGGCGGCGGGTTCATACGGGGCGCAGCCGCAACGACCAGGTGGCGACGGCGGTGCGGCTATTTACCCGAGACGAGTTGTTGGGAACGATGACGGAAGCACTTTCGTTGGCCGAGTGTTTGATTGGATTTGCCGAGAAAAACCGCGAGATTCCCATGGTTGGTCGCACGCACTTGCAGCCTGCGATGCCGAGTTCGGTCGGTGTATGGGCGTCCGCCTATGGCGAAGAGCTTTTGGATACGCTTGGCATTTTGAAAGCGGCGTACGAGTATACGGACAAGTGTCCGCTCGGATCGGCGGCCAGCTATGGCGTTCCGCTTCCGATCGATCGTGGGCTGACGGCGCGTCTGCTCGGGTTCCGCGAACCGATCCACAATGTTTTGGCGGCAGGCAATGCGCGTGGAAAGATGGAAAGCATTGTCATTTCCGCGCTCCAGCAGGTGATGCTGACGATTTCTCGTCTGGCGCAGGATTTGATTTTGTTTTCCATGCCGGAGTTCGGCTATTTCTCGATTCCGAAAGAATTCTGCACCGGATCGTCCATCATGCCGCAGAAGTACAATCCGGACGTCTGCGAGCTGCTGCGTTCGAAGGCGGCGCAAGTTTGCGCTTTGGCGTCGGGTGTAGCGGGCATTGTCGAAGCCATGCCGGGCGGCTACAATCGCGATTTGCAAGACACCAAGAAGTTGTTGATGGAGGCGCTTGACACGACGCGGGCTTCGTTGCGCATCATGGCGCGGCTGGTTTCCGGATTGCGAGCCAATCCAGAGCGTCTTCGCGCCGCCTTTGACGAGCCTGGGGTTTTTGCGACTGACAGGGCGCTGGAGCTGGTGGCGAAGGGAATGCCCTTCCGCGATGCGTATCACCAGGTGCGCGACCATCTGGAGGATTTGCGCGGCATGGATCCGGACGCGACCATTGCGAAAAAGACGCATGAAGGTGCGCCATTCGGACTCGATTTCAATCTGTATGCCGACCGCATTGCCGCCGGAAGAAAACGGGTTGCCGATATGGCAGGTGTTGTGGAGAAGGCGCTTTCGGGGCTTCTTGGCGCGTAGTGTTTGGGTCGAGAAGGAGTCGCTTTTCCGATTGAAGTCATGAAACTGTCATTTACGACGCTCGGTTGTCCGGATTGGACATTGGACGAATTGTTGGAACGGGCTCCCGGCTATGGCTTTGACGGCATTGATTTCCGTTTTCTGAAAGGAACGACGGAATTGTGGCGTCTATCGGAGTTCACCAAAGACCTGTCGCGGACGGTGCGGCTTCTTGGCGAGGCCGACCTGGCCGTTACGGGGCTATCGTCGAGCGTGCGCGTGCATACGGCCGATGTTGCCGCAGCGCAATCCGCGTGCGACGAACTGTCGCGCATGGTGGAACTTGCGCATGGTCTCGGTGCGCCGTTGGTCCGGGTCTTTCCGGGAAATTCGCCGGATGTTGCGCTCGAGGGCGGGCTGTTGAGCGAAATGCAGGAGCAACTTTCCCGGTATGCGGCGATTGGCGCTGAAGCGGGTGTTGGCATTGCCGTCGAAACGCATGATGGCTGTTCGGGCGGTGCGCAGATCAAGCGGCTTCTGGATGCGGCCGGCAATTTGGCCGGCGTTTATTCCCTTTGGGATATCCATCATCCTCTCCGCCATTGCGGAGAGGTTCCGCAGGAAACGGCCATGTTCCTCCGGGAGACGCTCGGGTATGTCCACTGGAAGGATTCACGCCTTTTGCCGGGTGGGGATGCCGTGCTCCCGAACCGCGACCACCTCTGCCTACCTGGCGAGGGCGATTTGCCAATGTCGGCATTTATCGATGCCTTGCGGGCGATTGGCTACGATGGCGCAATCGCCTTCGAGTGGGAGAAGCCGTGGGTTCCCGATCTGCCTCCCGCCGAAATCGCCTTTCCGCGCTTTGTCGAGTCCATGCGCAAGCTGCTTGTGGCGCAGGTCTAGTTTTTGCTTCTTTTCAACTTGTGATTCATCAGGAGGTTTTATGCCGAACATCGCCGTTCTTTCCGTTGCGCATATCCACAGCAAGGACTATTGCAAGAAACTCGTCGAGCTGACGGGCAAACCCTATGTCATTTGGGATGAAGATTTCGAGCGCGGCAGCCGTTACGCCCAAACATACGGATGCCCGTACGAGGCAAATCTGGAGGCCATTCTCGCCGACCCCGCCGTGGATGGATTTCTCGTGTGTGCGGAGAACACGCGCCATCTGCCGCTGTTGCGCAAGGTCTTGCCGGTCGGCAAGCCAACGCTCTGCGAAAAGCCGCTTGCGACAACCGGAGCGGAGGCGGAGGAAGCGTATGCACTGGCGCACCGGTATGGTACAAAACTGTTGCTTGGCTATTTCCAGCCCTTCAATGGACAAAACCGGGCTGTCAAGGGACTGTTGGCGGATGGCGCTTTCGGCAAGGTGACGCATATCACGTTTCGTAACGGGCACAATGCCGCCTATGGACACTGGTTCGATTCGCCGGATTTGCAGTGGTTTACGCAACCCGCGCTTTCCGGCGGCGGTGCGCTCCTTGATCTCGGAACGCATGCCGTCCACTTGCTCTGCCATCTTGGCGGCCCTGTCGAATCGGTTTGGGCGCATATTGTCAATTGCAGTGGCGTCTATTCCGATGTTGATGACTACGGCATCATTCTGATGAAGTTTGCGTCGGGCGTCATCGGGCGCGTGGAAGCGGGATGGATTTTCACGGGAGCCGGTGGCGCGGGGCTGGAGATTGTGGGGTCGGAGAAGAGCCTCTGGTCGACACCTGAGAAAGGTATGCAAACGGGTACCCGAAACGAGTGGAAGCCGGTCGAACCGGTCGATGCGCGGCCGAATCGCGTAGAGCGGCTTTTGGCCGCTGTCGAAGGTCGGCTCACCGACGAGGAAATCGAATCGGATCTTGTCTGTGCGAGGGATGCCGCGAAAATCATGGAAGCGGCTTATGCGTCTGCGCGGAGCGGCGTCTGGGTAGACGTCTGCTAGCCATTGTCTGCCGGGCCATCGGGGTAGTCGTCATTCCAGGATTGCCCCTTGCAGCCGCAATTGGGCGCGAAAGCGATTCGGATTGCCAATCAGCTTCCATGTGATACGCAGTTTCGCGTCCTCCGCATCTGCCCGGAACCGGATGCGGTACCGGGCGTTGACGTCGTCCGGAACGGGAGCCCAAGGGCCGTTGCCGCGATTCGCGTTCCAAGTCCGGTCCAGGATTGCTGGAGCCGACCCGTCCGTCAGCTCCACCGTCAACTCTCCGTGTCCGCCACCTGTAAGGCCGGTAAACAGCGTCAGCGTCTGTTCCGTCCGGCCTGCCGGAATCTCCAGCGTAAATCCGTTTCCGTTGCCGTTCGTCCACAGCCCGGTTCGTGTCCGGTGGGTGCCGTCCGTTTCCGTCCGGCGCAGTTCCGTTCCGCAATACGGCTGGACGCCGACATAGCCGGAGCCGCAAGACGACAGATTGCCGATCCGATTGACATTCTGTTTCCGCTCTGTCTTGCCTTGTCCGTTCCAGGCTCCAAAAACGGCCCAGTCTTTTACGGCGTTTGCATCAAAGGTTACGGAACCGGGAGTGCTGTCCGTTTCGAGGCTCAACCGGCCCGGATAGTTCCCGACCGTGACACTGCGGGCGCGCAAATTGTTCCATTTGAAGCGTTCCGTGCTAATCCGGTTGATGTCGTCCGCCTCCACCGACAGCATGTGGGTGCCCGGAGTGGCGGTCCATTGTCCGTCATCTGGGCCGGCGGACGATTCCAGCGTCAGCGTTTCGCCCGGTTTCATCGGGCGTTGACCATCGTTTGCATTCCAGCCGACAACCGCGCCATCAACAGAAAACGTCAGCGCGACCGAAGAATTCCAGAGCTGAACCGGGCCTTGGGACGGTTGCGGCGTTTCGCCATCGCCTGAATTTGCGACCGTTGCTTTAAACCGGACCTTGTCTCCCGGACGGATTGCGGTTTCCTTGCAGGCGTCGTCGAGCGGGAAGAGCGTTAAATCCGGCCATGCGGAAGCCGTCCGGATGACCGTTTCCGCAAGCGGTCCTTGCCGACCATCGGCTGTGACAACGCGGGTCGTATAGACGTAGCCGCGCGCCGGCGCCAGCAACGCTGAATTGTCGTCCACATGAATGCGAGCTGTTTTACCGTTCTTTTCGATTGCGTAAACCCCCAGCAAAGCTCCTTGCCGGAACACATGCAGAGCGGCGATATCGCTTACTTCGGGAACAATGACAGAAAACGAAACGGAATTCTCCGTTGAAGCCATTTCGGAGAATATCGGTGCCGGAAGCGAAGCAACCGGGCAAACGGCATTCGCGTTTTCGGCGGGGGACAATTCCAGGATCATCAGGCGAGAAGGCACCTCGAGAGAAAGAACGCCGTCTGTGCCGATTTGCGGAATATCCGTCTGCGCACGGAATGCGCCTGTTTCCGGTGGCGAAGAAGCACCGTCCGTTCCGGGCGGTATTTCTCCCTGTACGTACACGGCCGACAGTTTTGGAAGAGAACCCGATGCGGACGCACCGAAATGCAATCTTACCGGAAGCGCTGCCGGTTGAATGTCATGTCGATCCTCATAATTGCGGACTTCGTTCCACAAGAGCAGAAACCATCGGCCATCTGCCTTTTGCAAGACCAGCGAATGAACCGTTGATGGAGCTCCCTCTATTGAAAACGGAAGGGCTTTCGGCTCGAAATTTCGTCCGGGACCGCTCCATTGCAACATTTCGCTGTTCCATTCCGCGTCTTTCAACAGATGCACCAGGCTTTGAACGGCATAATAGGCAGGCCGTTTCGTTTCTTGATCATCTTCCAGTAATCCGTATCCGTCTGCATTGTGCAGAGCAAACAAGATTGTCAAAGGAATGCCGTGGCGGAAATATTCCGCATAGAGCATTGGAATGTTGTATGCCTGCGCCCGAAGCGAGCCGATATATCCCTGTCGGTTGGTCCGGTCTTCCTCGATGTTGTATCCGCATTCGGTCGGAATGAAGAGGGGAACCTTTGCTCCATCCGGCAGGAGATTGATTGCGCGCCGGAAATTCATCAGCAAGGAAGAACTTGGAACGTCCGATCCTTGATAGGAGTGCATGTTGAGAAAGTCGAATCCGGTGCAAGGACGCCCCACTCTGTAGTCTGTGAAAATCGCCGAATACATCACAACCGGAATGGAGGCCGTCCGTGCGTCCTTCCGCATAGCGGCGTACAGATCGTTCTGCCACAGAGAGGCGGCTTTTTCATCGGTTGCGCCCTTATATTTTAGATTCAAATCCTGCGGCGGAAATTTATTGTTCGGTTCGTTCGGCCCCTCCACGGCCGCGATTATTCCTGCGGGATAAGCCGCGAGTTTTTCGAGCAAAAAGGAAAAGTCGCCATCTTCCGTCACGCCCATCCAATCTTTTTTCAGCGTTCTGAGTTTGACCGGATCGAGCAGAAAGAGGGGGCGGGCTCCTGTTTTGCGGTACCATTCCGCAATCTGTTCCGGCTGGTTTTCGCGCACAAGATCATTCAGTAAACTGGTCCGGTACGTCCGGATTCCCAGTTCGAAAAAGGTTTCCGGGCGGTATTTTGTTCCGGCGCCGCGCCAAGGGCCGCTTTCCAGATAGCGTTCGAAAGGAGAGGCTGCAAGCCCCATCGAATCCACGAAGGTTTCCGCCCGGTAGACAGGTTGCGGCAAGATTGCCGCAGTTTCCGCCGCTCCTGCAAGAAAGGCGGTTGCTCCGGTCGCCAGCAGGGCGGCAAAAAGATGAAAACTACGTCTCTTCATTATGTTTTCTCCCATTTGGATTACCGGAAAAGGAATACGGTCGCTTTGCTGTACGGATTGGGGATTGTTGAAAACAGAATGGAGGGACGGTAGGACTCGATGGGATGCTCCGAAGCGCCCAGATAGTACAAATCCACGCCGTCATCCGCATCCTTCGCGGCTCCTCCCGCATATTGGAAACGGAAGCACAGGTACCTGCGGCCGTTTTTCGAGGCCCATCGTGCCATGTCTGCGAGCGCCTCTCCAGCGAAGACAAAAGGCGTGTCTCTGCCCACGTCGGTTGGGATGGCTTCCGCTTCTGCCAGAAGCCCTGTTTGCGTCTCGAAATCCTCTTTCGACAATTCTCCGGAGTCCGACACATAGCAGAAGAGTTCCACCGGCAATGTCGGCGATTCGTAGACCTGTTGCAACATCACGGAAAGCTTCACCGTATCCCAAACCTCGCCATCCGGCAATGCCGGTATTGGAAATTTCATGACCGAGCGGATGGTTCGATCCCGTGTATTGTCGCCGATTCCCAATGTTGTTCCTGTTGCTGCGACGGAGTAGTTCTCTCCCTCGCGCGTAATGGTTCCATCGATTGTCGCGTCTTCCCGGAATTCGCTTCCTACGCGCAGCGTCAATTGTGGCGTCAACCGTTCCGTGCCGTGTTTGTGCGAGCAGAAAATCCGGCCGCCGACTTCGTTTTCCTCCGTATTCCGGAGCCGGAATGCGATGGTGTTTTGGCCCCCTGCGAGAATCAACTGGACAACCGATGTCACGTCGATGCTCAGCTCCGTCTCGTTTGCCAACTGCGCATCGCCCGACACAACCAGCAACTCCTCGCCGACAATCGTCTCATCGAAATCATCGGGATTGATGGCACCGGGATTGTCCACGTCCTCTATGACACCGGCGAGGATATCTCCACCGGCGTTTCCGTTCTGCAAACTCCAAAACCCCAAGTGCAACTCCGCGGATTTGATTTGAGCCGCAGCATGCGACCCCTTTGGAATTTCCGGGAGGGTGAAAATAAAGATTGGCCGGCGCAGTTGATTCCCGTTGCTCAGTGTTCCGGCCAGTAGAGTCGAATCGCCGGAATACACTTCTCGCGCTCCCGTCGATTGGATTTCAAGCACAAATCCTGATGTGTCCGCCGGGACAGTCGTTTCCCACGCGAGAGCCGTTCCGGCCATTGTGGTTGCCGCCAGCATCCATGCGATTGTTCCGATTTCTTTTTTCATATCGTGTCCTTGCGGGTATTGCCGGTATTGGTGGTAAGTAGAAAATTTTTATTAGTTAAGACTATTTTTATATCAACCTTTACCAGTTATACGAAATCTCCCGTTTCTCTGTCAATTGTTTTTTGTGAACGGACGTTTTCCCTTCAAAAGAAGTTTCGGATATAGGGGAGGTATAGGCAGTTTGACGGAGTTTGTGCCATTGGCTTACAACAGGCTTATTCCTGGGATAAGCCTGATTCCATCAGTATGATTTGCCGCTCTCAAGAAACGGCATCGCTGCATTGCGTTCTTTTGCCGGGTCCCGTCTTATACCGAATACTCCCACCTTGACACATTTCATAAAGCAAGAGGATGGCTGGCGTCCATAACAAACGCGGCAAGCTGCTCCGTAAATGGCAATCAAAATCAGGGGCGGTACTAAGCCCATAAATGACAGCGAAAGCCATCCAACAAAACATCGTGAATACGAGAGCTATTTCCATTTGGGGCGACACATGCACCGCCGTCTTCCGTATCGAAGCAATTAGTAGCATCAGAGCCGCACATCCCGCAAGCGGATAGACAAACCCATAACGCCAAGCTTCCGCAAATCCGAATTTGAACATCTGTCCGAGAGCGATCAGAACTTGAGCGACATTCAGTTGAAAAACAGAAGTGTAGTCATAAAGCTGCGCCCCGGCCAAACGGCAAGAAAGATGCCACATCATAGGCAGTCCCGCACCCAAAATTAGCCCGCGCCATGCGCCCGCATTCCACGGAAAATCCGGACGGAAATCCATAGCGCAAGAAAAACAGCGTTCCCAAGAGGTCATTACAGAACGATTTCAAAGAAAACACCCTTTCCTTGAATGACGGCTTTATCATTCTGGACATATTAATGCCTATTACGGTAGTATTTCATGCGTCATGAAAACAACCACCATCGTCAACATCAAGATACAAACCT
>JBJEVW010000082.1:0-4179 GCA_051884735.1 Kiritimatiellia bacterium
GTTTTTTGTTTTCGTACTCGCCCTTTTGCTGCACGGTATTCCCGGAGCAGCTTTTTTCTTTTTGACCCCATACCCCCTTGCCTATATGCAGGAATTTCGCCGTAGCCGTCTCTCAGCCGGAATTCGCTCTCTGCTAGCCGTCTCGCTTGCCGCCGCCATTCTGATTGTCGTCAACCTGATCTCCACGCGTCTGTACGTGCATGGAACATACGACAACGGAGATGTCCGCCAGCTTTCCGAACGGACAATTCAAACGCTTGGAAACATCTGCGGAACAATGGAACTGTATGCGGTATTCGAACGCTCCCATCCTTTCCGGCAACTGGCCAATATCCTCGTCCACGAACTCGAAGAAGCCGCAGCCGCCATTCCGGATCTGACCATCCAGGCCCATTCCATCGACGCCAATCGCGATATCGTCGAAACATCGACATTGCTGCGGAAATACCCTATGGAGATCAACTCCATCCTGCTCGTGCAAGGCGATCGCTTCCGCGTCCTCGACGCCTTCGAACTCGGCTCCGCACAATCCGGGGACGATCCACAAGAATCCAAAAGGGCTTCCCTTGCTTTTCGCGGCGAACAGGCATGCCTCGGCGCGATGCTGCGCATCAATCGCCCGGAACGGATTCCCGTCTACTTCCTGACCGGACACGGAGAATTCGACCCCGCTTCTTCGCATCCGATTACCGGCGCCTCCGTCCTCTCCAGTCTGATCGCTTCGGATGGCTACTCCGTCCAAACCCTGCTCCTAGGCGAAAAGCGCACAATTCCGCAAGATTGCGCCATTCTCGTCATTGCCGGTCCGCACACTCTCTTTTCCCAGCAGGAAATGGAGAGCATCTCCCGCTATCTCTCCGGTGGGGGACGCCTTCTTTTGCTCTTGGACAACGCCTATGCCAACGGTCTTCTCCCGCTACTTGCGGCTTGGGGCATTCAAATCGATTCCTCGCCAGCGGAACTCGACTCCCGGATTGCCACAGGCATCCAAAAGACGGTTTCCACACAATACGGAAACCATCCCATCGCAAAGATGCTCCGCAATACCCTGTGTGTTTTCTCCAACCCGTGTTCCGTCTCTCCCATCCGCCAAGAAGGCTTCGTCGAACAAGGCGATAAACCATCCGTTACCCCGATTGTCTATGCCGAGGCGCACGGCAACGCCACCTATCCGATAGCCGTCGCCTCCGAACTCGGCGCCGGAAATCTTCTCGAAAATCCCGTCAATCCGCGCCTCTTCGTCTGTGGCGATTCCGATTTCGTTTCCAACGCCAATCTTTCCTCCAACATGGAAGGCAACCGGATCCTCTTTCTTTCCGCACTTGAATGGCTCACGGGATTCCAAGTATCCGCCGCTGAATCCGGATCGGAAAACATCCTTCGAGCAAGTCTCCCAACGCCCGAAAAAAGCTCGCGCATCGCGCTCCGGCTCTGCGTATTCGCACCTCTTGGAATCCTTGTGTTCGGACTCTTTTTCTGGATTCCGTTGATGAATCGTCTCTCCTGATCTCCAACGATGAAACCCCTTTTCGCACTCCTCTTTGCCATTCTTCTTGCCGGTTTCGCTCGAGCAGGGCAAAAACTTCTCGCCGATATCGATTACAGCCAAGCAAAGGAATGGGTGATTCTTGGCACTAATACCGCCTCGCATACCTCCGGATTCGATGTCTTCTACATCTATCCGACCCTCACAAACGATCCCGACCATCCGCTCATGGATCGCACCGATCCAAAGGTCGCCGCCAAAACGCTTTCCTTCGCAAGCGCCCAGACAAAACCCCTCGCCGAAACCGGGGCCCGCATCTTTGCCCCGTATGTGCGCCAAGCCTCCTACAGTGCGACCATCTCCGCTCTTCTCCACCCGGACGACCCTGCCTCACTCCGCATCCTTGCAAACGGCGAACGGGATACCCTCGTCGCTTTTCGCACCTATCTCCGGCTCTGGAATGGTGGACGCCCATTTGTCCTGCTCGGCCATAGCCAAGGTGCAATGGATCTATTCGCCCTCCTTCGGGACGAGCCTTCCATTACCCCCGAAAACGGCTTTGTCGCCGCCTATCTGCCCGGCTTGCCGCACATGACGCCCGAACGCTTCCGCGCAACCTTCGGCACCCGGATTCTGCCCGTCACCTCACCCCGCGGTGTCGGTGTCGTCGCCGTCTGGCATACCCAATCCGAAGACTGCGAAGACAACCCCTACTTCACTACGGTAAACGGCCTCTGCGTGAATCCGCTTATCTGGACGACCAACGCCACGCCCGCCCCGGCCTCGCTCAACTACTTTGCAGAATTGTACGACTACCGCAATCCCGCAACCGCCAAACGCTATCCCGCGTTCTGTGGCGCGACCTTGCTCCCCGAACGCGGCGCCGTTTCGGTTCCGCTCCCTTCCGACTCCCAGTGGGACGCTCGTTGCTTCATGGGACGCGGCTGTTTCCACATGAACGACATCTGGTTCTTCGCGGGAAATATCGCCTCGAATGCCGCAGAACGCGTCCGCGAATGGCACTCGAGCCACCCGTAGCCCGCCCTTCAGACAATCCCGTCAATCGCACCAAACAGCGTTTCCCCCGAAACCCGCGCAACCTTCACGCGAACGAGCCGCCCTGACCATGCCTGGGCGCCCCGCTCGATGCGAACCGGCAAATACTCGCTGCTCCACCCGCTCGCTACGCCATCGGGATCCACGCGCTCAACCAGCACCTCGACCGTCTTCCCAACAAAGGCGGCCGCAAAAGCCGCCCGCTTCTCCTCGCCCAACGCCAGCAGAACCTTGGCGCGCGCACGGCGTTCCTGCATCGGAACCTTTTCCGGATAGTCCGCCGCCGGCGTGCCCGCACGCTCGCTGTACGGGAAAACATGCAAATTCGAAAAGGGATAGTCCCGCACCATGCGGACCGTTTCCTCAAAAGCCTTCTCATCCTCGCCGGGAAAACCTGCAATGATATCCGTCCCCAGCCCGATATCCGGAACACATGCCAGAATCCGATCCAGCATACGCCGATATCCGGCCGCATCGTATCGCCTCCGCATCAACCGGAGAACCTTGTCCGAACCGGATTGCATGGGATAATGCAATGTCCGGCAAAGCTTCGTATCCGATGCCGAGAGAAGCGCGAGCACCTCCTCTTCGCCTGTGTGCGGCTCTACGGAACTGATGCGAACCCGCGCAACCCCGTCCAACGCGGAAACCGCCCGCACCACATCCGCAAAGCCATGGCTGCCGTCGCGCCAGCAGGCGACATTGACGCCCGTCAACACCAACTCGCGAAAGCCGCGCTGCGCAAGCCCTCTGCACTCCTCCAGCACGTCCGTCATCGTTCTCGAACGCGGATTGCCGCGCGCATCCGGAACAATGCAATACGAACAGCGAAACGAACAGCCGTCTTGGATCTTCACCGGCGCCCGCGTGGAAGCATGACGCGGAAAAACGCCCGTCCGAAACCGGAACCGCAAACCCTCGGCCACCTTTTCCGCGAGACGCTTCGCCTCGACCGGCGCTCCGGCTGCCTGCCGTACCGCCCATTCGCCATGCGCCCAGCCAATCGCTTCCGCATTCTCCACCCGGTAGACAATCGCATCCGCCCCCGCTTCAAACAGCCGCTCCGGCTCTGTCACATTGGCCGCACACCCCGAAACCAGAATCGGCGTGGCGCCCGCCCGCTTGGCCGAACGCAAATGCCGCAAGGCTTCCATCTGCGCAACCGCCGTCACCGCACAGGTGTGCAAAAGATACGGCATGCCTTTCTGCGGCTTGCTCTCTTCCCGGACCAATCCCTCCGGTTCCAAAATACCCCGAATGGCAGCCGCCTCCGCATGGTTGAGCCGGCACCCCATGACCATCAGTGAAAACATGTCGCTTTGCATGCATCGCTTTCTATCAAAAAAACAACGCGCAAGCAATTCGCCCGCAGCACCGGTACGGCGATACGCACGGGCACGGGACACGGCGGGTGCGCGATCGGAAAATCTCGCGCAGAGAACACAAAAAGAGAGCGTTTTTCGCCAAGGGATTGGGGATTCGGGAGGGAGGAGCTTCCGCTCGTCCGCAGCACCATCGCGCATCGCACACGAACGCATGCGGCTTTGGCGGCGTAATGGTGACAGGCGCGATAATCGGCTGTCGGACTACCCGCCCCACTGGCTGTCGGACTACCCGCCCCACTCCTTTGCCATTCG
>JBJEVW010000083.1:0-4179 GCA_051884735.1 Kiritimatiellia bacterium
CGACATTTATGATTCTTTACTGAAAGAAAGTACTGTCGGGATAGAGGAACGTATGAGAAATCGTTTATTGTGGCTGGTCTTTCTGTCGGGTATCCTGATCGGGGCGGCGAACGCGCGGACGCTTCTGCCGCCGGATGCTCTCTCGGTGTTGGAGCGTTCGAACGGGGCGGCGGCTCTCCGGAGCGATTCGAATGGCGGGCAAACGCTTGTCATCCGTTCGGCGAAGGCGACCCCGCATGCGTGGGATTTGCAGACATCGATTCCGCTTGCGGAACGAGTCGGCAAAGGGGATTGGATTACCGTCCGGTTTGCGCTGCGGGGAAAGGCGGCATACGGAGACGGGCGGATTGCGGTGAAACTGCAGGATCGCGCGATGCAGCCATTGCTGCGGGAAGAGCCGCGCGGCGGGACGGATTGGAAGTGCTTCCGTTATGAAAGGCAAGCGAAGCAGGATTATGCCGCGGGCGAATTGGTTCTCGTCCTGTTTCTGGGATTGGAGCGTCAGGTCGTGGAGATGCGCGGATTGGAGGTCTTTTCTTCCGCGGAGCGTCTTCCGTCGGCTCCCGCAAAAGATTGGGCGAACGCGGACGATCCGGAGCTGGTTGTTCCGCCGGCGCCGGAGCATATGCAACTTCCTCCGCTCAAAAAGGAAGCGCTGCAAAAGAAACGCTATGTGATTTTGAAATTGGATGACGTGACTTCCGGCGGGAAGGATGGCGGTGTGCATCCGGCCATCAAGCGAGTGGCGGACGATTTGGAGGCGCGCCGGATACCGGCGGCATTCGGTGTGATTTGCCGCACGCTGCCGACGGGGAGCCCGGCGTACATCGATTGGTTCAAGCGTACGGATTATCGCAATGGCGGGCTGTTTGAATTTTGGCAACATGGTTGGGATCACGGCATGAATGTCGAGTTCAAAGGCAAGCGCTATCCGGCGGAGTTTGCGGTTCCGGACGAGACGTATCAGCGCAAGTATTTTGAAGATGCGCAGAAGGCTTTTCTCGAACGCACGGGCAAGCCGTTGGAAGGGTTTTGCGCACCGTGCGGCAATGTGACCGAAATCACGCGCAAGCTGTTGCGCGAACATCCGGAAATCCGCTCATGGCTTTATCCCGAGCCGAATAGCGATTATGCGGGCAAGTTTCCCTTTTTGCGGACGGCCAGTCTGGAGAGTTCTGTCGGACGGATTGCCTACGATGAGTTTTTAGGCCGCTACAAAAACCATCGGGAGGACGCTCTTTTGACGCTGCAAGGCCATCCGGCACTTTGGAATGACGAATCCTGGGCGCATTTCAAGTTGATTCTCGAGCAGTTGAAACGCGATGGCTGGATCTTCACGACGCCGGCGCAGTATTTGAACGAGACGGGAGCCGACCGGCGGCTTCCAGCAAAAGAAGTGCCGGAAAACGGGATTTTCTTTCCCGTTTCAATGGGTGGCAATGATTCGAATTGCGGAGTTGCGGATTTGAGTTGGCTCAATGCGGAGGGCATCACTCCGCTTCATGTGGATAAGGAAGGACACATTGTCAATGAAAAAGGGCGTCGCGTGCGCCTGTTCGGAACGAACCTCACCTTCGGCGGATGCTTCCCTTCGGAAGAGGAGTCTCCGCGCTTGGCCAAGCGTCTTGCCAGCATGGGCATCAATGCCGTGCGCATTCACCATCACGACAAAGAACTTGCGCCGTCCGGCATCTGGAAGAAGACGCCGGACGGAAAACGAGCGACATTCGACCCGGTGCAAATGCGGAGACTAGACAAACTGTTGTACGAATTGAGCCGAAACGGCATTTATGTCGATTTGAATCTGCATGTTTCCCGCATGTACTGGAATGCGATCGATTTGCCGGACGGAATCCGGAACGACCGGGAACGGGATGCCGTTCTTCCCAAATACGGAAAGGCGCTCGACAAGATTTTTCGGCCCTACATCGATCTGCAAAAACAGTTTGTGAAGGATTATTTGGGACATTTGAATCCATTCACGGGGCGCACGTATGCGAGCGATCCAATGGTTGCCATTGTCGAAATCAACAACGAAAATACGCTGATGGATCTGCAACCGGAAAAGTTGCCTGCCTACTATGCGGAGGCGGTACGGACGTTGTGGAACGCCTGGCTTGAAAAGCGGTATGGAAATGAAGACGCGCTCGTGGCTGCATGGGGAGCGGAGCTTCCGTTGGGAGACAATCTGATCCGGCGTGCGGCGGTTGCGGAGGGGCCGTCCTATTTGGATGTGCGAACCGATGCGGAAGGCGTGCATGCACAGCAGAAGGGCAAACCTGCGCATTCGTGGGGATCGCAACTGCAATGGCTGGATTGCAAGGTCGAGGAGGGCAAGCTGTATACATTGCAGTTTGAAGCATGGGCCTCATCACCTGTCAACGTGCATGTCAATGCGCGCCAACAGGGTGGTGCATACGGCAATTGCGGATTGTCCGAGCAAATTAACTTGAAGCAAGAGCCGCAGATTTTTTCGTTTGCCTTCACGGCGCGTTCGGTTTTGGAGCGGACTCGCATCGATATTCCGACGAGCGGCTTGGCGGTCGGCACCATCATTCACGTGCGAAACATTTCCTTGCGGCCGGGTGGTGTCAGCGGACTTGCAAAAGGGGAATCGCTTGAAAAAGGAACGATTGGCTTTATCGGCAACCGCGCGTCCGGAACGAAGCGCGGACTTGATTGGCGGCGGTTTCTGGCGCAACAAGAGCGCGTCTACGGCGACGAGATGGCGGCATGCGTGCGCGCCATAGGTTACCCTGGCATTTTGTTTGATTCGCAAGCAAGCTACGGCGGTCTGCATGGACTATTGCGCGAAGCGCGCTACGACATGATTGACATGCACAGTTATTGGCAACATCCCTCCTTTCCCGGAGGCGGGTGGAGCTCCTCGAATTGGACGCTGAGCAACATCGCAATGAGCGAAAAGCCGGAGGAAGGAGCCAATCTTGGCGCACTGGCCCGGACGCGGGTGAAAGGCATGCCGTTCTCGGTCACGGAATACGATCATCCGGCGCCAAACGAATTTGCCTCCGAGGCATTGGCCATGCTTGGAAGCTATGCCGCATGGCAGGATTGGGATGCGCTCTTCCAATTCGACTGGGGCAATCCGGACGAAAAACCCGGATTTGTGAACACCTTTTTCAGTCTCAATTGGCACCCTGCGAAATTGGCGCTTGTTCCGGTTGCGTCACTGTTGTTTCGTGGCGAAGCGATGCCGGTTGCGGGGATGCAATCAACGCTTGTGCTTCCGGCTGCGGAACCGGATGAGACGGCGTTGCGTTGGCATCGTGTTCCCGAGGCTTGGAAGCAAGTGACGAATTCATTGCCAGTGGGAGTCGATGGGCGGCTCGGCATCCGGTTGGATCGCACGGCGGATGCGAAGCAATCGCTTCGTGTCGAGCACGCCGGAACGCCGCTCAAAGACGCAACAATCCAGTGGACGGCCGGCAAGCCCTATCAAGCGGTTTCCCAGCGTGCGGCTCTTTGGAGCGGGCTATTGGGAGGCGTATTGGATTCTGCTCCGGTGGCGCCGGGATTCCGGTTCGAGACGGAGGCCGATGTACCCCGCTTTGGCACGGTTGCGCTTGTCACGGGGCCGCGCAATCAAGAGGAGCTGGTTGGTTCAACGATTGGGAATGCCTCGCGCTATTTGCTGGTTGCATGCGGGCGCTGGAAGAATACCGATATGGGCTGGAATGAAGCCAAGACGACAGTTGGAACGAAGTGGGGGCATGCGCCAACGCTTTGCGAAACGGTTCCGGGAACGGCTTTTCTCGAAGTGGGAGCTTGTCCGTCGGGAAAAGTCTGGCAGGTTTGGGCTCTTGACGGAAAGGGAAAGCGGAAGGTTTCCGTTGCCGCGTCCTCTCAGAATGGCGTGCTTTCTTTTCGGGTCAAGCCGGAGCATGAAACGGTTTGGTACGAACTGGTTTTGGCGCCTATCCAGGCAAAGTAAAGGACGGGAGCCGGCCGGGAGGGTCGGGAGGCCCGACAGCCGGTGGCGATGGCGCCGCAGAGCAGGAATGTGTGTGTGGCAGGCGAAGAAAAGATGGGAGGGGCGAGCAGAAGCTCGTCCCTCCCGCATGTCGCGCGATTTTGCGGACGAGCAGAAGCTCGTCCCTCCCGCGGTGTCGCGCGACTTTGCGGACTTTGCGGACGGACGGGTGATGCGCGTGTGTAAAG
>JBJEVW010000084.1:0-17433 GCA_051884735.1 Kiritimatiellia bacterium
CGGATCGAGTGACTTTTCCGTCGATATGGACATATTCCTGCGAAGAATAGGCATTAACAATGTGGTACTGGTGTTCCTGCGGAGTTTTTACACCCACTTTCCAGAGCGCCGCGTCATCCATATCCGCTATGTGCGATTCCACCAACCGATTGGGAGACTGGGGACGGATCCGCAATGTCATGGATGTCGGTCCTACTTCGATGGGCATCGGCGCACGCTGCTCGCTGTAGGGCGTAACAATGACAACTTCGTCGGCATCCACCCGAAATGGGGATGCCACAGCAAAAAGAAGAAAGAACCTCCATCTGACTCTGGAATTCATCATGGTATAATTCTGGTTATTTTGTCGTTTTGCATTTCTCGCGAAGATTAGGAAGAATATTCTCTGAAATAGAAGGACTCAGGTTGGAATCCGGAAAACGGTTCAAAAAATCCTCAAACCGGACAATCGCTTTCTCATACTCTTTATCCCAAAGCAAAAGCATCGCCAGATAATAGTGAGCAGGCTCGGCCCGGTTGGAATCCGGATAATCCTGCAATAGCTTTGTAAAACACTTCTCCCCTTGCTTTGCATTTCCTTTGGCACCGGACCATACAATTCCGGCAAAAAAGAGCGCATCGTCCGCATACGTGGATTGCGGATACTTCCGCAGAAGGGTTGCGTATGTTTCAAGAGCCGAATCGTGCGACCTTTGAAACGCCTGACAACGGGCAACCTGCAAAATGCAGAATGCCGCCTGCTCCGGGACTGTGATTTGTTTGGCGGCCAAACGATACTGCTTTTCCGCCTCCCGGAACTGTCGGGACGCAAAGAAGATATCTCCGAGGTAGAGACGAGAGCGCGCCAGCCGGTCAATGGCACCTCCGGGATATGGAGGCAAGTGGCTGGGACGAGTGTCGCAAAGACGGATCAAACGGTCCCAGCAAAAATAGGCAAATGAATTTTCGGGGCAGGCATCCCGCTTTCGCTGAAAGATTTGCACAGCCTCATCTTTCTTTCCGACGACAAGGAGGGCAATGGCGCGATTCCGCTCAAAACGATCATCTTCCCTGAGTTTGGGACGTTTCTTCAAGGCATCTTGATAACAAGAAAGTGCGCCAAAGGCATCTCCCATATCTTCCAACCGGGCATGACCGGCTTCCACTCTGGACTCGACCGCGGACACGACTCCGGTAACCAATAGGGACCGGCTCCATACTTCATCCCATGCCGCAATTGCTGCATCTGAATGCCCTGTTTCCCGATAGCAAATTCCCAGACCATACCACGCTCGCCCCCATTTCGGATGAATTTCGCGTCCCCGAAACCGCCGAAATTCGTTTATGGCAAAGGGATATGCCTTTTTCGCGAGAGCTTTTTCGGCTTTTTCCAGAGCGGCAAGAAATGGATCGTCTTGAATCGTCTGCTGATGCTCCTTTGCCTCCATTTCACGCTTGGCGGACTCTGCTGCCGCACGCCGGAACTTATCCTTATTCTTGCGGGCAGATTCTGCATATTTCCCAGAGGGAAATTCCTGTAGAAGATTTTCCAGAACCCTTACCGCCTCAGCCGGCTTCCCATTCTTCCCCAGCAAAATCGCATATTGACAGAGTGCCTTTTCCCGCATTCGGTGCTTTGGATAGGCTTGTATCCATTTTTCATATAAGACAAGAGCATCCCTTTGATGGGTTGATTGAAGCGCAATCATTTCCATTCTTGCCAACTGAATTTCCTCTTGCGGACCGATGCGTCGTTGCAACATGGAATCGTAATGGGCAATTGCTTCGCTCGGTTTTCCTCTTTCCGCAAGAATATCCGCATATAAACATTCTGCCTGCCACCCTTCGGGACGTCCGGAAAGAACAGAAGAGAGCGGGCCAAGCGGGATATCTTTCTCCGTTCGGGCTAAATGGCCGAGTTTCCTCATTTCTTCATCCGAAACGGGAATTGTTCTCCCCGGGACAAGCAATTCCGCCACAATCGCGGCCGAATCCGGAAGAAAACCTTTCCCCGCCACAAAACTTTGCCGGGCCTTTTCCGCATTTCCGGCTTTTAACCATTCCATCGCCTCCCTTGCGTACATTCGCCCTAAAGTCGGATGTCGGGGAAAGCGCCGGGCACAATCCGAAAGAAGAACCGACCGTTGCGATGCACTGTTCTTGCGATGACATAAAATTCCGTGCAAATGGAAATAACTGTCGGATACACAATCGGGGTCTTGCCGAAAGGCGGCATCGTCCCGAATCAGCCGGGCGTAATCCGCCTCGGCCTGTTTGAAAAGCTTTTGTTTCTCTTTGCACAATGCAACCATGTACCGGCTTCTGTACCGGAGAATGCCGGCCTCTTCGACCTGACGAAAAGCTCCTTCCGCATCCCGCCAACGCCCTTTTTCAAAAAGTGTTTGCGCATCCTTGAATGCTTTTGGCAAAGGCTCCGCTCTCTCTGCATGCGCCTCCGCAAAACAGGTGCAGATAAAAAGACTCAACAGCAACCGCAAAAATACGTTACGGAAACAAATCATCCCTTTTCCAGAAATGAACGGAAGATTTCGTCGAATGGCACCCATGGAAAATCATCTCCATCCATCAACAATGGAGGATAATTGATTTCCGACGAAGTGTCAATTCTGTACGCAAAACAACAGTAATGGGTTAGTCGGTTGCGCGATTCCATAAATCCGCACGTGCATTCACACGCGTTTCAACGGGGGCGATATGGTTGGTAGGGCGAAGCGGCAAGGTGCCGCCTCCAGAGGGTTCGCCGTTCCTCACGCGTGTGCGCGCCCGAGCAAATCGCGTTTCTTAGCCTCGCCTTCTAACAGTCAGGCGTTGCGTGCTCCACTTGACGGCCCGATCCGGACCGCCATGTGCCGTATTTAATTTCCGGGATAAGGGTACTCCAAAGGAGAGTTATTGAAAGTGCAATATCAAACGGATTACCTCGAACAGGAATCCGAGAAGGCGATGGTTCTGGAAAGGCGTTATGGACGATACGGGCGAACGCCTTCGTCGGGAAGTGCCTTCAACAGTTCGGCAACAGTTTGGGAAAAGCCCGGCAACAATAGATTCGGACGGAGCTCGGCAAGCGGACGGCAGACAAAGGCGCGAGAGGCGATTTGCGGATGCGGCAGACGCAAATGCGGAATGTCGCGCACGGCATCGCCGAAATAGAGCAGGTCGATATCGATGGTGCGCGGATGATGGTAGCCCGTGCGGACACGCCCCAATTCATCTTCTACGGCATGGCAATGCGACGACCACTCGTCGAGCGGAAGACGGACGGCATACAATGCCACCGTATTGAGGTAAAGGCAGTCGCGGAACGGCTCCGGCACGTCCACAGGATCGGTTTCGTAGATCGATGCCCGGGCCAGCAGACGAACGTCCGGATGCCCGGCCAGCTTGGCAATAGCCTTTTCCAGCCATGCGGCACGGTCGCCCATGTTGCTTCCAAACGAAATTCCCGCCTCCGTCTCTCCGCATTGGAGAAACGGTTCGGCCGAAATGCCGCTGTGGCTTGATAGATTGCAATCGTTCATGGTGCTCGGCAAAGGAAGAGCCGGGGAAGCGGTTGCCTCCCCGGCCCGACCGGTTTATCGACCGGGTACGTTGGAATCAGTCCTCGACGGACGGATCGCCATCGTAGGAATTGTCGTCGTACGCGTAGTCGCTTTCCATGACGGGATTGCCATCCTCATCCTGGGCAACTTCATTGACCTCGTTGAAGCCGGCTTCCTTGGAGGCAGCCGCCGCGTTTGCCGCAACTTCCTCGGCAATCGAATGGGCCTGCTCATCCTCGCGGAAGCGTCTGGACCTGTAGGAGGGCAGCTCTTCCTCGGAAACCGGAGTTCCATGCGGAATGAGCTTGAGATAGCGGTACTGGGCAAAGCCGGTGCCGGCCGGAATGAGGTGGCCGATGATGACATTTTCCTTGAAGCCGCGGAGATAGTCCCTGCGGGCGGCAGGCGCACTGTCCGTGAGAATGCGTGTCGTATCTTGGAAGGAGGCGGCGGAGATGAAAGACTCCGTTTCGAGCGATGCCTTGGTGATACCCAGCAGAACGGCCGTCGCATCGGCAGGGCGCTTGCCCTCGCTGATCGCTTCCTGGTTGACGCGCATGAACTCCTCGTGCGAGACCTGCTGGCCCCAGATGAACTGGGTGTCGCCGGGATTGACGATCTTGACTTTGCGGAGCATCTGGCGGATGACGATTTCAATGTGCTTGTCATTGATTTCCACACCCTGCAGACGATAGACGGACTGCACTTCGTTGACGAGGTAGCGCTGGAGTTCGTCGCGGCCGCAGACTTCGAGAATGTCCTTCGGCGAGAGCGAGCCTTCGGTTAGCGGCTGGCCCTTGCGGACACGGTCGCCCTTGTACACGATGATATGACGCCCCTGCGGAATGTAGTGCTTCTCCTCGGAGTCGGTCGCTTCATCGCGGACGATGATGACCTGCTTGCCGCGCTCGTTGTTGGGCGCAAAGTCGACAACGCCTTCAATCTTCGCGATTTCGGCGGCGTCTTTCGGCTGACGGGCTTCGAAGAGCTCGGAGACACGGGGAAGACCACCGGTGATATCGCGCGTCTTGTTTTCCTTGCGGGTCGTCTTGGCGAGCTGGTCGCCCGTCTTGACACGCTGATTGTCCTTGACGATCACGAATGCGTTCGTCGGAATCGAGTAGCGATCGAGCACTTCACCGGCTTCGTTGAAGATGACAATCTGCGGGTGCAGATTTTCCTTGTTTTCCGTCACGCGGAGCTGCGAGACGCCGGTCTTGGGATCGATTTCGCGATCGACGGAAACGCCATCGACAAAATCCCGGAAAGAGGCCGTACCATCGCAAAGCGAGAGGATTGGCGTTGAATAGCCATCCCATTCGGCAATACGGAAATTCGCCGCGACATGGTCGCCATTCTTCGCATGGATGGTGGCGCCGATCGGCGGCGAGAACTTGTCGACCTCGACACCGGCCTCATCCAGGATCGTAATCGTGGTATTCTGGTTCAACACAATCACATCGCCATTCTCGCGGACTGCCGTACGCATATCATCGGAGAACTGGACAATACCGGCCGTCGCGACGAAATGTTCGGTCGAGGTGGCGGCCGTCGAAGCGGTACCGCCGACGTGGAACGTACGCATCGTGAGCTGCGTACCGGGTTCGCCGATGGACTGCGCAGCGACGATGCCGACTGCCGTACCGACTTCCACCGTCTTGCCCGTGGAAAGATCGCGGCCGTAGCACTTTGCGCACATACCGTGCGTGCTCTGGCAGGTGAGACCGGAACGAATCCAGATCGAGGGGAGCTTGAGCGCTTCCAGACGCTTGCAGACCGACTCGGTGATTTCTTCGTTGGCGGACACGATGACTTCGCCCGTGACATTGTCGACAATGTCGTTGAGCGAGGTGCGCCCCAAAACACGATCCGTAAGCGAGGTGACGACCTTTTCGCCATCCATGATCGGAAAGACTTCAATGCCGTTCGGAGTCCCGCAGTCGTCTTCCGTGATGATGACATCCTGCGAGACATCGACCAGCTTACGGGTCAAGTAACCGGCGTCAGCCGTCTTCAGAGCCGTATCGGCCAAGCCCTTGCGGGCACCGTGCGTCGAAATGAAGTATTCGAAAATCGAGAGACCTTCGCGGAAGTTCGACTTGATCGGGGTTTCGATGATGTTGCCGTTCGGGTCGGCCATGAGTCCGCGCATGCCGGCGAGCTGACGAATCTGCTGCTTCGAACCACGAGCCTCGGAATCGACCATCATATAGACGGGGTTGATTTCCAGGTTCTTATCCTGATGATCCTTGGTCCAGCCGTTCTCGTTGATCGCCTTGTTCATGATGCTGACGAGCTTTTCGGCCGCATCGGACCAGATGTCGGTCACCTTGTTGTGGCGCTCGCCTTCCGTAATGACACCGCTGCGGTTCTGCTTGCGGACCTCATCGACCTTGGCCTGGGCCTCATCGATGATTTGCTGCTTCGCAGGCGGAATGATCATGTCAACCAAGTCGATCGAAGCACCGGCCAATGTCGCATTGGCATAGCCGAGATCCTTGAGGGCATCGAGCGTGTAGATCGTTTTCTTCAGGCCGGCGACATCGTAGCAATCGCGAATCAAGCGGCCGAGCACCTTCTTCGGAACCTTGGCATTGTAGAAGCCAAGTCCTTCAGGCCAAATCTCGTTGAAAAAGACGCGACCGACCGTCGTCTCGATGACGAGTTTGTCCGGATTGCCGTTCCGCGTCTGCTTGCCGTAGTCGGGATTGCGGAAACGAATGCGGGTGTGAACCCCGACATCGCCTTCATCGTAGGCAAAGTGGACTTCGTCGTTGTTGCCGAACAAAGGCAACTTTTCGAACGGCGGATCGGCGGGAAGACCGTGCTCGCGGCGCATACGGTCATTCTGACCTTCGGCCGTGATGAAGTAGGCTCCCAAAACGATATCCTGCGACGGCGTCTTGATGGATTTTCCGGACGCCGGGGAGAAAATCGCGTTCGCCGAAAGCATGAGCAGACGGGACTCCATCTGCGCTTCAATCGAAAGCGGAACATGGACTGCCATCTGGTCGCCGTCGAAGTCCGCGTTGAACGGGCCGCAGCAGAGCGGATGGAGCTGGATGGCTTCACCTTCGATGAGTTTCGGCTCAAAGGACTGGATCGAGAGACGGTGCAGCGTCGGCGCACGGTTCAACATGACCGTTTTGCCCTTGGTAACTTCTTCGAGGACGTCCCAAACGCGGGCATCCTGACGCTCAATCATCTTCTTGGCAACGCGGACGGTCGTGGCGATTTCCTTTTCCGTAAGGCGGCGGACAATGAACGGCTCGAACAGCGTGAGAGCCATCTTCTTGGGCAGACCGCACTGCCACAGCTTCAGTTCGGGACCGCAGATGATGACGGAACGGCCGGAATAGTCGACACGCTTGCCGAGCAGATTCTGGCGAAAACGGCCGGACTTGCCCTTGAGCATGTCGGAGAGCGACTTGAGCGGGCGGTCGCCGGCGCCGATGACAGGCTTGCCGCGACGGCCATTGTCAAAGACGGCGTCGACCGCTTCCTGCAACATGCGCTTTTCGTTGCGCACGATGACATCCGGCGTCTTGAGCGCCTGGAGACTGCGAAGACGCGAGTTGCGGTTGATGACGCGGCGATACAAATCGTTCAAGTCGGAGGTCGCAAAACGGCCGCCATCCAACGCGACAAGCGGACGAAGATCCGGCGGAATGACGGGAAGCACGCTCAGAATCATGTACTCCGGCTTCGTGTGGGACGTACGGAACGCCTCGCAAAGCTGCAGACGCTGGGAATACTTCTTGTTGTTGCTCTTGCTCTTCGTGCTTTCGATATTCCGCTCGATTTCGGCACGGAGTTCGTCCAAATCGATGCGGGCCAGCAGCTTCTGGATGCCGACGGCACCCATCTGGGCCTGGAAGGCATCGCCGTACTGGCTGAAGAAATTGCGGTATTCCTCCTCGGTCAGCGTTTGCTGCTCCTTGAGCGGCGTGTCGCCCGGGTCGGTGACGATGTAATCCTGATAGTACAGGACGCGATCCAAATCGCCCGCCTTCATGTTCAGCATCGTGCCGATGCGCGAAGGCGTGCACTTGAGGAACCAGATATGGGAGACCGGAACCGCAAGCTCAATGTGACCCATGCGTTCGCGACGGACGCGCGCCTGCGTCACCTCAACGCCGCAACGATCGCAAATGATGCCCTTGTGTTTGATGCGCTTGTACTTGCCGCAAGCGCACTCCCAGTCGTGGGTCGGCCCGAAGATTTCCTCGCAGAACAGACCATAGCGCTCCGGACGGTAGGTGCGGTAGTTGATGGTTTCGGCATTCTTCACTTCGCCATGGCTCCAAGACCGGATCGTCTCGGGAGAGGCAAGAGAAACGCAGACATCATCGTACTGATCGACGCCAATAAGGTCTTCGTCCTTGTTCTTGCCGATCGGAGAATTCGCAACAGACGGATTCATGCTCATGAATAGATGATTCCTTAAAATTAGTTGTTAGCGGGAACGGCGTCTTGATTGCTCTGGGCGCTCTCGAGTCTCATGTCGAGGCACAGACCCCGGAGTTCGCTCATGAGAACCTTGAATGTCGCGGGAATGCCCGCTTCAAGCGTGTTCTGGCCCTTGACAATCGTTTCGTAGATGCGCGTACGACCCGTCACATCATCGGACTTGACCGTAATCATTTCCTGCAAGGTGTAGGCAACGCCGTATGCTTCAAGAGCCCACACCTCCATTTCGCCCATACGCTGGCCGCCGGCTTGGGCCTTGCCGCCTAGAGGCTGCTGCGTCACCAGCGAATAAGGCCCGACCGAACGCGCGTGGATCTTGTCCGTGACGAGGTGGTGCAGCTTGAGCATGTAGGTCACACCGACCATGACACGCTGCTCAAAGGGTTCGCCCGTACGGCCATCATAGAGGACGGACTTGCCGTCCCGCTTGATCCAACCGTAGTCCGGTTGCTTGGAAGCCTCGCTCAACATGTCGCGGATCTGCTCCTCGGGCACACCGTCGAACACCGGCGTGCCGGCATGAATGCCAAGCGCACGGCAGGCGGCACCCAAGTGCGTTTCGAACACCTGTCCCAAGTTCATGCGCGAAGGCACGCCCATCGGGTTGAGAATGATGTCCATCGGCTGCCCGTTCGGCAAATACGGCATGTCGCAATCCGGCAGAATGCGGCAGACGACACCCTTGTTGCCGTGACGGCCGGAAAGCTTGTCGCCGACCGACAGGGTCTTCTTTTCGGCAATATAGACCTTCACGGACTGGATCGGCGCCTGATCGGAGACGGCAACCGTCTCAAGGCTTGCCAAATCCGCCTTCATTTGCTCCTGGGCCTGCAGGAATTTCGGTTCGAAGGTTTCGATGGTTTCGTTGATCTCGTCCGCAAACGGCGAGGTCTCGACTTTGAGGTTGAGACGATTCTTGGCCAAATCCAACAGACGGGTCTTCGTCAGTTTTTCGCCTTGCTTGACGAGAACTTCGCCCGTTTCGCCATTGATGATGTCGAGCGGAATCTTCTTGCCCAGCATCTTGCGGGAGAACTCATCGGCCAAATCGCCGGTCAACATCTTGATCCGGTCGTTGTACTCCTTGCGGATTTCCTTCTCCGTCGGAACCTTGCGCTTGGGTGTCGCACCCGAACCATTCTCCAGAATTCCGAGAGCGGCGGCAGAAGACGGAAGACGATGGGAATCGGCTTTTGCGTCCTTCTGCTGGGAAACCTTGACGTCCAAAACAATACCTGTCGTACCAGGCTGCACTTTCAGCGAAGTATCGCGGACATCCTGCGCCTTCTGGCCGAAGATCGCCCGGAGCAGGCGCTCTTCCGGAAGCAGGTCGGACTCCCCTTTCGGAGTGACCTTGCCGACCAGGATGTCGCCCGGTTTGACCTCGGCGCCAATCCGAATGACGCCGCGCTCATCCAAATTGCGGAGCGCATCTTCGCCGAGATTCGGAATATCGCGCGTGATTTCCTCCCAACCGAGCTTGGTCTCGCGAGCCGTGCATTCGACTTCCGTAATGTGAACAGAGGTGAAGGTGTCATCGCGCACGCAACGCTGGGAAACAAGAATGGAGTCCTCGAAGTTGTACCCGCACCACGGCATGTACGCCACGAGCAGGTTCTTGCCGATAGCCAATTCGCCTTGGTCGGTCGCAGGACCATCCGCCAACACTTGCCCCTTCTTGACTTCCTGGCCTTGCGAAACGATGGGCCACTGGTTGAAGCAGGAATTGGCATTCGTCCGGCGGAACTTCTGTAGATCATAACGCTGGAACGTGCTGTCCTTCGCGTTCTTGGCAGGCTTCTTGCCGTTCTTGGTGACGATGATGTGCGTGGCATCGACTTCCGCAACAATACCGTCTTCCTTCGCAATGACAATGACACGGGAATCGCGCGCCGCACGACCTTCCAGACCGGTGGCGACAAACGGACGCTCCGTCCGCAGAAGCGGAACGGCCTGACGCATCATGTTCGCACCCATCAAGGCGCGGTTCGCATCGTCGTGTTCAAGGAACGGAATCAACCCGGCGGCAATCGAAATCACCTGCATCGGACTGACGTCCATGAAGTTCACACGCTCGCGAGGGGCTTCGGTGAAGTCCGCACGGGCACGGACGCGAACCATCGGATTGAGGAAATTGTTGTTCTCGTCCAACGGGGCGTTCGCCTGCGCAATGACATACTTCTCTTCCTCGTCCGCAGACATGTAGACCACTTCGTCGGTCACATGGGCCGTTTTGTTGACACGATCCGCAATCACGCGACGGTACGGCGTTTCAATGAAACCATATTCGTTGATGTGGGCGTAAATGCCGAGCGAAGAAATCAAACCGATATTCGGACCTTCCGGCGTCTCAATCGGGCAGATGCGGCCATAGTGGGAAGGATGCACGTCGCGAACCTCGAATCCGGCACGATCGCGGGAAAGACCGCCTGGTCCAAGTGCGGACAGACGGCGCTTGTGCGCAAGAGCCGACAGGGGGTTCGTCATGTCCATGAACTGGGACAATTGCGAACGGGCAAAGAAATCGTTGATGACCGAGCCAAAGGTCTTCGTGTTGACCAGCTTGGTTGGACGAAGCACTTCGGAACTGTCTTCCTCATTCTGGGAAGAGGCGATCGACATGCGCTCGTGAATCAAACGCTCCGTGCGGCTCAAGCCGAGACGGCACTGATTCTCCAGAAGCTCGCCGGCCGTGCGGACACGGCGCGAACCAAGGTGGTCGATATCATCGACCTCGACCATGGTGGCAACTTTCCACTGCGGCGGACGACGCTCGTTCTTCTTGACTTTGTTCGTCGTGTTGACGGCACCAAGCAAACGAAGCGCTTTAATGATGTCGGTCTTGTCAAGCGTGCGCAGAGTGGGGGGGAGTTCTTCCTCGCCACGCTGCGGATCGCGATAGGCGACAAGCTTCTGGTTGAGCTTGTAGCGGCCGACTTTTCCGAGATCGTAACGGGCTGATTCGAAAAACATGCGCTTCAAGAGCTGCGTGGCGTTCGAGGCAGTGACGGGATCGCCCGGACGGAGCTTGTGGTAGACGTCCTTCAAGGCTTCGTCCTGGTTGGTCGTGGTATCGGCACGCATCGTCTCGAGAAAGACGCCGCCATCCCATGTCACATCCATCACTTCCAAGCGATCGATGCCGGCTTGGACAAGCTGGCGGATGATGGCCATCGTCACGGGCTCGTAACGCTTCGCCAGCAGAGCATTCGTCTGCTGATCCTGGACGTCTTCCGGGAAAACGAGATTGCGCAACTCTCCTTCGGAAACCGTTGCGGTGTCCAATTCACGGTAGGTGTAGAAATTCTGCAGAATCTCGCGGTTCGTGCTGTAGCCTAGGCAACGCAAGAACTGCGAAGCATAGAACTTCCTCCGCTTCTTGCGGCGATCCATGTTCACGCTAATGCGGTGATTCTGGTCAAACTGGAATTCCAGCCAGGATCCGCGGTCGGGAATGATGCGGACGGAATAGAGAATCGTCCCGTTGGCATGCTTTTCGCGCTCCGTGCAGATGCCCGGCGAACGATGCAACTGGGAAACAATGACGCGCTCCGCACCATTGATGATGAAGGCACCGCTATCGGTCATGAGCGGGATTTCGCCCATGTAAACCGTTTCTTCGATAATTTCGTTGCCTTTCTTCAACTGCATCGTGACGTCCAGCGATCCGGAATACGTCACGCCTTCGCGCAAGGCCGTCAGAGGATTGTCTTTCGGCTGCGGATTGAGAGGGTTGCCCTTCTTGATTTCATAGCGCACAAAATCCAAGACGTAATTGCCATCAAACGACTGGATGGGGAAAATGCTCTTGAAGACACCCTGGAGTCCAATGTCTTTCCGCTCCTGCGGGGGAACATCCATCTGAAGAAACTCTTCAAAGGATTTTGTTTGAACGCCAATCTGATCGGGCGGAGTAATAACAGGCGTCAGTTTTCCGTAGACGGTTCTTTCTACCATCGCTATCCTCTGGTGAAAAGGTGATTTTCGCAAATGCAGTTGCGGCCCCGGCTATGCACACCGAATAAGGCCTGTCTAAGCAAAGAACAAAAGCGCCAACCTACCCGTTGGCAAGGGGAAAAGAAATCGCTGCGCCATTGGCCCGGCCCAGCTAGGGCAAAATTTCGGGGGAGGCACAAAGCCTCCCTCGAAATGGAAACCGTTGTCTGCCGGATCCGGACGAGGCCGAACCCGGCGGACAACTCGTCTGAGATTGCTTACTTGATCTCGACCTTGGCACCGGCGGCTTCGAGCTTCTTCTTGAGCTCTTCCGCATCGGCCTTGGCAATGCCAGTCTTCACGACACCGCACTCTTCAACGAGCTTCTTGGACTCGGCCAGACCGAGACCCGTAGCGGCGCGGACTTCCTTGATGACGGCAATCTTGTTGGCGCCGGCGTCAGCCAGCTTCACGTCAAATTCCGTCTTCTCCTCGACAGGAGCGGCAGCGGCGGCAGCGCCGGCAGCGGCAACGGCAACAGGAGCAGCGGCGGAAACGCCCCACTTCTCTTCGAGCGTCTTGACGAGGTCGGCAACCTCGAGAACAGAGAGTCCCGAGAGGAACTCAACGACTTCATCCTTGGTCATGGATTTTTACTTTCTGTTTGGTTTTCTTGCACAACCCTCAGCCTCGATGGACTGATGGAACCCGATGAACGCAAAATCGGCACCCGCCGGAGCGAAAATCTGGTTTTATGTGCAAAGAAAGGAATGGTAGATGTGGAATGGATGGGGGTGCGCTTAGGCGGCGCCACCCTCTTTTTCGGCCTTGGCCTTGAGAACGTAGAGAATGCCTTTGATCGACGCCTGCAGAACGCGAACCATGTCGGTCGCAGGAGCTTGCAACGTGCCAAGCAACTTGGCGCGCATCGCATCCTTGCTCGGAAGTTCGGAAAGCTGTTTGACGCCTTCCGCATCCAAAGACGTGGCTTCGAGTTGTCCGCCTTTCACAGAGGCTTTGTCATTCTTCTTCACGAACTCCATGACGACCTTCGCCACTTCGGCGGGATCGCCAGAACCCGTAATCAGAGCGGTCGGACCGCTCAGAACGGCTTCGAGCCCGGTCCAGCCCTTGGATTCAAGAGCCTTCGCAAGATAGGTGTTCTTCACAACCTTGAGCCCGGACTGGCTCTTGGCCAGACGGACACGCAGATCCGCCAAAGCGGCAACCGTGAGACCACCATAGTTCAAAACAAAGCAGTAGTCGGCCTTTTCGACATAGGAATTGATTTCCTGAAGGGCCGAGAGCTTCTCAGGGCGACGGGAATTTGCTTGAGGTTTCATGAAATTCTCCTTAGTCCTTGATATCAAGCTTGACAGGAACGCCCATCGTGGAGCTCATGGAAACCTTGCGGAAGAGCTGACCCTTGAGGGCTGCGGGACGATTGCTGCGAACAGCGTCGATGAGAACCTTGGCATTCTCGACGAGCTTGTCGGCATCGAACGAAAGCTTGCCGATCATGACGCAAATGTTGCCTTGGCGATCCATGCGGAATTCGACCTTGCCGGCCTTCTGCTGCGCAACAGCCGTGGCCGTGTCGTCCGTGACGGTTCCCGTCTTCGGATTCGGCATCAAGCCGCGAGGACCGAGGACGCGGGCAAGCTTGCGGACGTTTGCCATGGCCTCCGGAGTGGCAATGACAACATCGAAATCAAGCCAACCGCCCTTGATTTTCTCGGCGAGATCGTCCATACCGACAAAATCGGCGCCGGCTTCGCGGGCCGCGTCGGCAGCCGTGCCGCCGGCAAAGACCACAACGCGGATCTTCTTGCCGATGCCGTTGGGCAGACCAATGGTGCCGCGAATCATCTGATCGGACTTGGAGGCATCGCAACCCATGCGCATGCCCAGCTCAATGGATTCATCGAACTTGGCCGCAGGATTCGCCTTGATGAAAGCAACCGCTTCTTCAATCGAAACAGACTCCACAGGAGCCTTCTTCGCAATATCGACGTACTTTTTACCGTGACGTTTCATGTTCTGTGCGCTCCTTCGTTAACGCTGGACAACAATGCCCATGGAGCGGGCGGTTCCTTCAATCATGCGGGCTGCATGCTCGGGATCGACAGCGTTGAGGTCGGCTGCCTTCGTCTTCACGATTTCGAGAATCTGCTCGCGCGTAACCTTGCCGACCTTGTCCTTGTTCGGCGTGCCGGATCCCTTCTGGATACCGGCGGCCTTCTTGAGAAGAACGGCGGCAGGCGGCGACTTCAGAATGAAGGTGAACGAGTGATCTGCATAGACGGTGATGACAACCGGAATCTCAAGCCCGGCCTGCTTCTCCGTGACAGCATTGAACTGCTTGCAGAATGCCATGATGTTGACGCCTTGGGCACCGAGGGCAGGGCCGATAGGCGGAGCCGGATTCGCTTTTCCGGCAGGCACCTGCAAACGCACGATGCCAATGACTTTCTTAGCCATGTTTTTTGTTTTCTGTTTGGGTTAACTGCATGCGCCTCCTCCCGGTTCCCTGCCGGTGCGTACGGATGCGATGCGAAAATGAAATGCTTCCGAAAAAACAACCGGGGCTTACTTCGCCTCGCCATCCTGCGGAAGATAGCGCTCCACCTGCCAATACTCGAGATCGACCGGCGTTTCGCCGCCAAAAATCGAAACCGAAACTGTGAGGCGCCCATGCTCAGGATCGATCGTCTGAATCGGACCCGTATTGCCTTTGAACGGACCTTCGATGATGCTGACCGTTTCACCGGGCTCGTAGCTGACGTTCGGACGGGCCTGATGCGCTTCCGGATTCATCATCTCCAACAGATTCTTGACTTCCTGGTCGGAGAGAGGAACCGGCGGACGAACCATTTCGCCACGAAGATTGCGCTCGGCGCCCAACAACCCGATGACGCCTTCCAACTGGTTGATGAAATGCCACAGCGGAAGATTCAACTGCTTCATGCGATTGTCTAGATACAAGTCGCATTCGATGAAAACATAACCCGGATAGAGCTTGACCGTGCGGGAAACCTTGTGCCCGTCTTTGCGCGTGCTGACAACCTTCTCCGTCGGAATCAAAACCTCGCCAATCGACTCGGTCAAATCAACCTTGTCGCCACCTTGGGCAGACGGCTCGACATACACGGCAGCCGTGCTCTTGATCAGGTTTTGAACCTTCGACTCTTGGCTTGTGAGCGTGTTAATCACATACCACTGACGCATGGCGTATAAACTCCTTTTTCTCCGCGGAAGGACCAACCCCTCATTACGACATCAGACTCGTGAGCCACGTGATGACCGCCGCCAATATGCTGTCGCAGAAATAGACAAAAACGGCGACCAGCAAAAGAAGCCCACCGACAACCCACGTCGAACCAATCAATTCATGACGACTTGGCCACGTAATCTTGCCAATCTCGGCACGGCACTCCCGCAGAAAATTGCCAAACGCGGCAAACTCTTCGCGAATCTTACTCATCTTGTGGTTCCTGTCCTGGTTATAGAATTTCGCGCGCAAACCCCGGACGGAACGCAGGGACGCGCGCGAAATTTCGTCGTGGGAATATGGGAAAAATGGCACGTCGGGCAGGAATCGAACCTGCAACATTCGGTTTTGGAGACCGATACTCTGCCAATTGAGCTACCGACGTATTCGAAATGGTCTAACGAAAATTAACGACCCTTGATTTCCTTGTGAATCGTGCGACGACGATCATGCGGGCAGAACTTGAGCAATTCAAGACGAGATGTCTGCGTCTTCGGATTGCGTGTGGTCGTGTAATTGCGCCGATGACACTCGGTGCATTCCATGATGGCTTGTGTACGTGTTGTGGCCATAGTGATAAAGAGAGAAAGCGTTGAAAATCGTCTAGAGCCTATCAGAAAACAGAGGGGAGCACAAGAGAGAGAGTGCTAAATTCTGGATTTCTGTAGAAAAATAGCATTTAGAGCACATTTTTAAGATATGATATCCGGTAGACCGGAGGAGAAAACGCCAAAAGAGAGTCTTTTGTCCGAAGTGAAGAAGCAATCTTGCGCAGGGGCGTCCGGGATCGGCGCAAGTATCGCGACGGGGACCATTGTTCAAACGCGAGGTTCCGCATCTTGCGCTTCCCATCGCTTCAAGGCTTTTTCCGTCGAAAGAATCGGCAGCAACAATGCCGGAACCATCAATCCTAATTCAAGTGCTGCGCAAGCCTTGCAAAGCGTCGCATCGCGGTAGCCGACAAGCACAAAAACGGCAAACACCACCCCGCTTACGGCAATATGGCCGGCACCCGTCCATACCATCATCCGAGCGCAATGCCGCTGGGCAAAATCCCAATTGCGCTGACTCTTGCACGATCGGCTTGTGCGATACCCGTAAAAAGAATTGATGTGCTTTGGCGGGAAACACAGCACTGCCAGACCTCCCAATGCAAAGGCGACGCCAAAAGACAATAACACAAAAAGACAGACGATGAACATCATTGTGCCCTCTTCCTATGGGATGCTATTCGTTCGCGGGGTAGCCGATCGGGTGATTGAGATGCAAGATGGCCGTATCTGGTAGCTGGAGTGCCTTTCTGAGCGCATCGCCGTCCATCGTGCGCCTGCAAACGGTGGCAAGCCCATTCGCTTCGCAGTAGAGGTAAATGTTCCCGGACACAATTCCCGCATCATAGCCGGAAAGCGCCTTTCCCTCCCCTGCGTAAATAGGATCGCTCGCGTCCGCGACAATGAGGATCGAGACTGGGGCGGTCGCCGCAAACGCCTGACGTCCGGCAATGGCCGGACGCAAATCTTGGTCGCAGACTTTGACGAGCGTGTTCGTTTGCGCATCATAACGATACGCGCCGGTCGCCAAAATTGCGTAGACCGAGATTTCCTGCTTGTTCAGTCCCGTTGCGTTGGTGCGCTTGTTCGGTCGATTGAATCCGTTCGCCGCCCACAGAATGCCCGAAAGCAGCTCCGGAGTGATGTCTTTCTTGGAGAAATTGCGCTCCGAATGGCGCGCTTTGAGCGCCTGCGTGACGGTGACACCCGAATCCTGGGTCGGCGGCGGAAGCGTGATTGTCTCTGCGCAACAAACCCCTGCCGCAAGAACTGCGACAAAAAGAAATCGGTTGCCTTTCATCTGTTTCTCTCCATTTCGCGATTCAAGTCGATGCCGCCAACGCATTGCACGCTTTATGGCATCACCGTCAAAAATACAACAATCCGGCCATGCGCACAAGTGCATCACCCTTATCCCGGATAAATTCGGGATAAATGATCCCAGGTTTTCAATTTCGCTTGAAAACACTAGCGAAAACCGATTTTCGCTAGACAAAAAGAAAAGGAGAGACTTTTTTCCGGATTCCACCATAATGGTGGCGCGAGCCGGGAGGCCCGGCGGCCAAGAATCGCGCCCTACCGGCCATACCGCTCCATCGCACACGCTCGTGCCCCGTTGCGGTAGGTATGATGAGAACAACTTGCTGTGAGCCTTATCAGGCTTACT
>JBJEVW010000085.1:0-4162 GCA_051884735.1 Kiritimatiellia bacterium
CCGCCACCTTCACATCTCACTTGCGGTAGGCGCGCCAGTGGCATCTTGCCACCTCATCGTGCCGTCTCGCACACGCCCGTGTCCCGTTGCGGTAGGGCACGATGTCCTCATCGTGCCGTCTCGCACACGCCCGTGCACACGCGCCGACGCACACCAGTACGCACCTGCGCATTACCCGAGCGGCGCGAGCCGGGAGGCCCGGCGGCCAAGCATCGCGCCCTACCGCCCTTACGCCCGCAACCGCCTCCCGACCTTTGTGTTCCTATCCATCCTGTCCCGTCGCTCTTTGTGTTCCTTTGTGGTTAAAATCGCACGGCCAAGATAATTGGCTGTCGGGACTCCCAACCCTTTGTGGTTAAAATCGCGCGGCCAAGATAATTGGCCGCCGGGCCTCCCAGCCCGTGGCGGCTCGCCACTCGCGGCACGTGCGTGGCAGGTCCGCGCACGTGCCGCCCGGCTTACTTGAGAAGCAACATGGAGCCGCGGCGCTCGTTGTCCAGACGAACCGTCAGAATGCCGTCACCCGTCAACCGGGAAGGCAGATCGGCTGCGCTGTACTGCCCCCTGGGTAGAGACTCGCCGTCAATCTGAAGCATCTTGACCGACACGTCCGCATCGAGTTGAATGGTCGCATTTTCATCCATGATGTCGACAAAATTGAGAACAGTGGCCATCGGATCGAAATTCTTCGGACTGACGACCGTCAGCTTCGTCTTCTTGCCGACGAGGTTCACCGCGCAATCCAGCTTCGCGGGCGTCTCGGCGGTGCCGAGTACCAGCGAACCGCGGTTTACGGTCAAATCGCCGTCGATACCCGTCTGGTCACCGCCAATATAGACGTCTCTGTCGGTCAGATTGCTGAGCGAACACCCCATCGGAGAGGTCATCGGGGCCCATACGCCGCGCACAGGATCGTTGTTTTCGGTGAAAACCATCGTAAGATAGGCGCGATTGGGGAAGTTCAACCGGCCCGAAGCCGTTCCGCACGAAGCCTCCGTGCCGATCGAGCCATAGCGCGAGAGAATCACGCCGCCGGACGTCACCGTCAAGGTCCGCCCCTCGCCCATGTCAGAATTGCCTGCGGCAGTTCCGCCTTTGTAGAGCGAGTTGACCGTCTTGTCTTCCGTCAAAGCAAAAGACTTGCTCCAGCAGGAGACGTTCTGTCCAGGTGTCGCATCGGCTAGCGCCGTCGCGGTGCGATAGGGAGAGATGACTTCGTTCTCTCCGTTTACCGAAACAAACCAGGTGCTTTGGCCATTCTTATCGAAACTCGACGGGGCGGTGCACCAGTTGCCTTTTGTGAGCAGCCATGGAATGACGGGGAAGACTTCTCCGCTATCCGCCGATGCCGGAGCGCCGGGCGCCCCAATTGCATGTTCGGCAAAGTTGTCGAACCGGATGCGCTGCCGGACCTCTTCCGGCGTCTTGCCGTAAGAACTGGAATTGTTCTCGTTCAGATAGAGAACGGCGCCGTTGTGCTGCGTCAGTTTTGGAACAACCAAGGAATTTGTCGGTTTGGTTGCGTCAGACTGTTCTTTGAGATAAATGGCGCTAACGCCACGCTCGATAGTCATTTCCGCCGGGCGGTTGACGATCAATTTGTCCGCCCAGTTTGCATTATTCTCCGCCTTCAAGGCTAAAAGACCGCCTTTGAGCACGACATTTTCATATCCGAGCACATTGCCGGGATTCGTGTTCTCGGATCCATATCCATGGTCGTTTCCGCGCCCGGCGAACCCCCGCATCTTGTCGGCACTCTCGCTGTAGGAACCAAATTGGACCGTATCCAGCCAGCCGGAGACCTCCAAGATGGCGTTGGCTACATTAGTCGACCGGAGGAAGGTGCCGTAGACCAGATAAAAATCGTACTTTGGATGGTGCGTCGACTCGACATACGTTCCGGAAAACCGCTCCAGGTCGGCGGCAAGGTTTGCGTAAGTGGGCGCGTCGTGGACGATACGCCCGCCGCCGGAAATCGTGCAGCCTGCCGAAAATTCCACCGATGATCCATTGATGGTCATTCTCACGTCATTCATGTTCGTGACGCAAAGCTCCTTCCCTTCGGGCAGGATTATGTCGGCATTGCCGAACCTGAGCAATACGCAGCGCATTTCGTTGCTCGCGGCATTGCCGAATCCGCCGTCGACGACAAGTCCCTGCGACAAGTCGCACAACAAACGCTCCGCATGCCAGACGGAATCCGGCCCCCGCCCGATCGTGAACCATGCGTATCGATTCTTGATCTGGCTGGAGCTGAACACAATCCGCGGGACGCTTCCGTCGCTCTTGGCAAACCGCAGGACATTTGTCACCGGGCCGTTGTCGTTTCTCGCCAACTCAATGTTGCCTTCGTTGACGAGATAGCTGTTCAGCGACCCCTTGTAGATTTCCCCGAGGATGATGTCAGGTGCGTTTTCATCGCTCCCGAATGAGAGAGAGTTGGAATTTTCTTTTCCGTTCCGCTGGAAAATCATCGCCACGTCGTCCACATTGTGCGGATAATCGACCCCCGTCAATGAATCGTCGTTGAGACAGACCCAGTTCGCAGGATCCCGCCATTGATAATTCTTCTCGGTCCAAAGAAACACCTTCCCTTCTCCCGCCGGAGTCGGTGGAACAACCAGCGGAACGGAGGAAACCACAACATTGGTCGAACCGAACGGATCCGTTTCGTGGTAGACGATGGCAGTGCCGCCGGCCTTGAGCACCCGCACGGTGTGTCCGTCGGGCTGCAACTCGCCGACCGTCTCGTTCACCACAAAATAAGAACCGTATGCATTCGAAATCTCCGGTAAGGCAACCATTTCACCCACTTGCGGGTAAAAATCCCGGCAATCGGAAAGATCGCCGGCGACATACCGGCATTCACCTCTGGAAATCTCCGCTTCAACGGTCGCAGAATACGGACTTCCCTCTAATTCGCAGTCGATCGAATAGACGATCCGCGCTTGCTTCCCGGACTCGATGGCAGCAAATGCCGGACAACGGAATACCCCGTTTTCCGCCTCGATTGTCCACGTTTGAACCACTCTCCCGTCAACCGCAAGCGCAACCGTTCCGGTCACGCCGTCCAGAATGTCCGACAGGGTGATGGAAATATCGGAGCCGCCTTCAGCACAAATCGCCGAGATTTCCGAAGCGACATACGGCTGCGATCGTGTCGTGAACTGGCAAATCTCGCTGTAGAACGTAAAGCCGAATGGATTCAACGCCTTGCCGCGTGCCCAATATGTCGTGTTCGGTTCGAGGCCGCTCGCTTTTGCCGTGAACCGTTGCGGCAACGCGCCGGAAATCGTTTCGGCCGGAAAAGCAAGAATCTCGGAAAAATCGGATGTTTTGGAGAGTTCCAAAGTAAATTCCACCGATGCGGATCCCGCACCATAGTCGGAAAGTCCAAACTGGCATTCCGCATCCTTGAACCCGCGCTTGAGCAAGCCGCAATATTGGAAAGTGCCCGGAAACGGTTCAAGCGTCTCGAAAGAAACCACGCTCGAAACCGTCTCGTGTCCAAGGTCGTTGACGGTCTTGACAGCGACCCAATAGGGCGTGGCTGTACGCAGCCCGTTCAAATTGTACGAAAACACCTTCGCTTGATTGAGATCTTCGGCAAGCACGATCGTCCGCTCTTCCTGGGTCAGTCCGGAATCCGTCCATACCATCATCTCCATCGAGACAGATTTCGCCCCCGCCCCCAATGCGGCCAAGGTTACGGTAAAGGACGCATTGGTGTAGGCCACGGATGAAATGGCCAGCTCGGCCGAAGGATTCGCCTCGATTGTGAACGGGAGCGAATACTCGATGAAGTCGACACCGTTGGACTCCTTGCCTTTGACCACCGCACGGATAGTCGGGCTTTGGCTGTCGGCCGGCACCGGGAATGTCAATGAAACGGTTTGCGTTCCGCCGGAAATCGACTGGGTAACGCGATTCGCCCAATCGGATATCCGGTGGTCTCCCCGGTCCTCTTCATCGTACAGAAGCAAGGCTTCGCAATCGACGGCATCCTCGGGAAGCGTCAAGGAAAGCGTTACGGAATACTCGGACGGACTCTCCCCGTAGTCCGAAACGGTCAGCCAGGATTCCGGCAGTTCGTAAAAGAGCGTTTCGCAATTGCCGCTGTCCTGGAAAACCATCCATGGTTCGGTGTCTTTCACCAGCTTGT
>JBJEVW010000086.1:0-4128 GCA_051884735.1 Kiritimatiellia bacterium
AGTGGCGCAGCGTCTTGACCGTCACCTGCATCAACTTGGAGAACTCTCCGATTTTCAATTTTGTTTTTTCATTCATTTTGGAGTGTGAATCCCTTGTTGCGGTGATTCGACGGGAACTGTAAAGCATGCCCTAAGGGACGAGTCAAGACCTCTGGAAAAATTCTTTCTGCATCATTCTTCTAGGATAAGAAATCCAAGAAATTCGACGGCGGCGGCGCCGCCGCAGGCGGTTGGAAGGCACATCAATTGTGCAAGTGCAATCGAGCGGCATGGCGTCCCTTCCGTCCCAGTTCTCCCTTCCGTCCCAGTTGTCCCGTAAATCCGCCACAAAGGCGTCGGAGCTCCCGCCCCAAGTGCGCATGGAACGCCATTGACGGCCCAATCGACACGCCTGTCAAACATACGAATTTCCGCTTTTGAAGCGGTTTCCAAAGATTCATTGATAAAGGAAGAGATTTTCCGGTTGACGGTCTTTTTTCGCTCTGTTATGCTTTAGCCCGTTCGCACGTTCCGGTGTAGCGTAGCGGTAGCGCAGGGGACTGTTAATCCCTTGGTCGCTGGTTCGAATCCAGCCACCGGAGCCATTTTCAAAAGGGCTCGGAGTTTCTCCGGGTCTTTTTTCTTTTCCCGAACCAACAGAGTCTCTACGATGCATATACTGGTCACAGCGGGTCCGACACGCGAATTTATCGATCCCGTGCGCTTTTTGAGCAATCGATCGACGGGAAAAATGGGCTATGCCATTGCAGAGGCCGCCATTCGCGCCGGGCATTCGGTGACGCTGATTTCCGGTCCTTCGTCTCTGCAGCCACCAAAGAATCTCCATGCCTTTTGCCCTGTCGTTTCCGCTCTGGAAATGCTCGAGGCCGTGGAGAATTATCTGCCGTCCGCCGATGCCCTCGTGATGGCAGCCGCCGTAGCAGATTTCCGCCCCGCCCGCCGGTTCGACCGGAAATGCCACAAAAACGAGCTGGGATCCACACTGGAACTGGTTCCGAACCCCGATATCCTCGCAACCATCCGGCCGCTCAAGGAAAACCGCTTCTTCGTCGGCTTTGCCGCAGAAACAACCGATGTGCAAAACTCCGCCGCCGGAAAACTGCACCGGAAGGGGCTCGATTTGATCGTGGCCAATGATGTCACGCAACCTGGCGCCGGCTTTGAAACCGATACGAATATCGTGACGCTTCTGGCTCCAAACGCCGACGCGGAAACGCTACCCTTGCTCAGCAAAGCCGAGACGGCACAGCGCATCATCGCCCGCATGGAAGCGGAAATGCAAAAGAGAAGGCAAAATCGCTAATCGACGGAAAAACCGAGCGATTTGGCGAGCTTCACGGTCTGCGAGGCATATTGCGCCTCTTGGCTCAACCGCGCCGATCGCGCCGAAATGTACGCACTTTGGCGCGAAACGACATCCGTGTAGTCGACCTTTCCCGCCTCGTACAAGGCAACTGCAGCTTCGTAGGCGCGACGACTGGCCTCGACCGCCTTTTCCAATTCGCCGCGGCGGGCGGCGAGAGACGCCCATTCGGTCCAGTTGCCCTGCGCTTCGTGCACGGCTTGCAACACGGTGTCGTGAAAACCCAGAAGCGCCTCTTCCGCTTCCGCCCGGGCCCGTTTTTCCGCCGCGCGGAGTGCACCGCCACGGAAAAGCGGAAGCGCCACCGCTCCGCCAAAGGAAAGCGATTTGAGCGCCGCAGACCACGAAGAGAGCGCGGCCGCCGAAACCGCAGCACCCGCCGAGAGATTGATCGAAGGATAACGCGCGGCCCTCTCGACCCCAATGCGGGCCGTCGCCGCATGGAGGGTGCATTCGGCCTGGCGGACATCCGGACGCCGCGCGAGCAGGTTGGCCGGCAAGTCCTGCGGTGGCACGGCAGCCTGCGGAATGCCGGATTCCGGCGCAAGACGTTCGTCTAACGCAAAGGGCGGCAAAGCACACAGCTGCTCAAGCGCGCGTTTGGCAACGGAAACCGCCGCCTGTTTCGCCGGAATGTCGGCACGTGCCATTGCAATGGAGGCATCCGCCGCATCAGCTTCGCTCCCCGCCACAAATCCGGAGTCTTGGCGCGCATGCGCAATCTTTGCCGTCGCCTCCAGCGTTTCCAGCGTTTCCAACGCAAGCGCCAAATCGGCTTGCGCATAGCGGTATTGAATGTAATCGAGCGCAACCTCCGAAGCAACCGCCTGCTGCGCATCTTCGACGGAAAGGCCCGCATGGAGATACTCTTGCTCCGAAATTTCGGACAGCCGTCGGTTCTTTCCAAACAGGTCCACTTCCCAACCGAGGGAAACATCGCCCGCATAAGCGGAAGTCGTGGCGTCCGGATCGTAGGCCCGGCGGCGCGTTCCCGACCCGGAAAGATCCGCTTTCGGCCAAAAGGCGGCGCGCGTTTCGGCAAGCGTCGCACGCGACTGCTCAAGCCGTGCAAAGGCCGTGCGGATGGTAAGATTGGAGGATGCCGCATCCGCCAAAAGCGAGAGCAGAACCGGATCGTTCCAGCCGGCTCTGTACGGCTCCTCTACCATCGATACCGCCTCTTCGACCGGCTCGCCCGCCGGTGTCGCCCGATAGGCGGATAAAGAAGAAAGCGGTTGCGGACGTTCGTAATCCGGCCCTAGAACACACCCGCACAATGAAAGCAAAAGAACAGGCGCAAGTTTTTCCATGATATTCATGACAGCAACGGAAAAGGAATGGATGATGGAAAACGACGCGCTTACTCGTAATGAAGCGCATCGATGGGATTGAGACGCGAGGCGCGCCAGGCAGGATAAAAGCCAAAACCGATGCCAATGGCGGCAGAAACGGCCACGCTGAGCAAAATCGCTTCCCAAGAGGGCGATACCGGCCAATGCTTGAGATGCGACACCAGCATCGACGCCCCGCGGCCAAAGGCCACGCCTATAAAGCCGCCAAGCAGACAGAGCAAGAGCGATTCGACCAGAAACTGCGTCAGGATGTCGCGGCCGCGTGCGCCAACCGCCATGCGTAACCCGATTTCACGGGTGCGTTCGGTCACGGATACCAACATGATGTTCATGATGCCGACACCGCCGACAATGAGCGAAATGAGCGCGACAATCAAGAGCAGCGAGGTCATCAGCGTCGAGGTGGAGGTCAAGATGGAAAGCAGCTCGGACATGTCGCGAATCTCGAAATCGTTCTCGCCGCCGTCTGAAATGCGATGCCGCGCACGCAGCAAATCGGTGATTTCTTCTATGGCCTGCGAGATGCGGTCCGGAGAAACAGCCGAACACATGATGGAATTGACATTGTTGAACCGGATCGGCATCAAGTAGTTCGAAGTCTGGGTGGAATCCCGTTCCGGATAGAGCGAAACCGCCGAAAGCGAGTAGAGATCGCCTCGTTTATAGGACGAGGTGCCGGATGACGTTTTGGCAAGGCCGCCCCCGCGCGAGAGGCGATTGCGCATCGTCGTCCAGGGCACGACAATGATGTCATTTTGGTCCATCCCCATCAGATTGGCTCCTTTCGGGGAAAGAACGCCGACAATCGTAAAGGGGACATTGTTGAGCCGGATGCGGGCGCCGACGGCACTCTCTCCTTTGGCAAAAAGGTTGTCGACAATCGTCTCGCCGACGACACAGACTGTTTCCGCCGCAGAAACATCCCGCGCCGTAAACGCTTCCCCATCCTCAAAGCTCCATTCGTTTACGTCAAAATACGCCTCCGAACCCGAATCGACACGCCCCGGAGACCAGTTAAGGGAGCCATGAATGGCTTGTACCGACGTGCCGCGCACGACCGGCGTTGCGGCCCGCACCGAAGGACACTCGCGGACAATGGCATCGCAGTCGGCACTGGTGAGCGTAATGCCCGTGCCGGAACCGACCGATACGCCGGCCGTACTCAAGGCTCGCGGGAAAACAAGGAGCATGTTGGAGCCCATGTTCGAAATGGAAGCGGAAATCTGGCGCGAGGCGCCATTGCCGATCTCCATCATCGTAATCACGGCGGCAATGCCGATGACAATGCCTAGCATGGTCAGCAAGGTGCGCGTGATATTGCGGCTTAAGGCGGTAAACGCCGTTTGGATGACTTGTGGCAGCATGGCTACAGAAAAGCGATCGTTAAACAGATGGCGCATCGGGCGCAATGAG
>JBJEVW010000087.1:0-4108 GCA_051884735.1 Kiritimatiellia bacterium
TAGCGAAGTCGGCGGTTCCGAAACGGTAGTCCGTCAGACGCTCTTGGCTCTCGCACGCCAACTCTCCGATTCGGATGAGTTGCTTGTCTTTTTGAATGCCGAGAATCGAAATGTGCTCTTGCGAGATCTTCGAAAAGAATCCCATGTCCGTCTCATCGATACAAATGTACGGGCTACTTCTCGCTTTTGGCGTTTTCTCTTCGAATCGTTTGTCCTTCCGCGCCTTCTGCGCGCCGCAGGCGTCGACGTCCTTTGGAATCCCGGCAATACCGCTCTTTTGTATACGCCATGCCCGCAACTGACAACGATTTACGATCTGCAATACAAGCATTTTCCGACCGATTTCAACCGAGCAACCTTGCGTACGCTCAAAACTCTCGTTCCCTTTTCCGCCCGGAAAAGCCAAATCATTCTGACCATATCCGAATTTTCCCGGCACGAACTTATCGATTTTCTCCATGTTCCTTTCGAAAAAATCCGTGTAGCTCGACTGGCAGCCGATGATTCCTTTGCAACGGAACTTCCCGGCGAATTTCTTGCAGAACGGGTAATGACGCTGACACACTATCCGAATCCGTTCGTTTTGGTGGTTGCCAATTCCTATACGCACAAAAACCTTGAAACGGCCGTCCGTGCATTCCGACTGATCGCAGATGATTTTCCCAATCACCGGCTTGTCATCATCGGACGCCCCCGTCGCGGTGAACCACTCCTTCAACAAGCAATCAAAGAACTTCCGGATTCTTCGCGAGTCTCAAGGATATCGTACATCGAACACAAAGACCTCGTCGCCCTCTTTCAACGCGCTGAAGTTTTACTTTTTCCCTCTCTCCACGAAGGATTTGGGCTCCCTATCTTGGAGGCGTTTTGTTGCGGATTACCCGTTATTTGTTGCCGCGAGACTGCCATTCCGGAAGTTGCCGGAGAATGCGCACTCTATGCCAAGAGCGCCGATCCGGAAGACTTCGCCCGCCATCTGAGAGCCGTGCTCGCCGATACGCCGGAAGCGTCTGTCCTTCGTAGACGACTTTCCGAGAAAGGACGCGCCCGAGCCCAGGAGTTCTCGTGGAATGAATCCGCCTCCGTCCTGTTGAATACCGCTCGCGCCGTCACGCAAGAGGATGAAGATTCGACCGCGCAAAAACTCCCAACCGGATAGAGGATTAGCGCACAAAGCGCAAATACCCGAATTTGGATGGCTGATGAAAGGCCAACTCTTTACCAATATCGGACCACGCACCCCAACGCGGTTCTTTCAGTTCATCTCCGCAAATGAAAAAGTTTCCTCTCCAAACATCTCCTTCCGTCGGATAGACGAAACTTGGTTCATAACGTTTCAGGAGCGAAAAAGGAACTCGATACGCAATCGTCCACTGAATATTGCCGAACCGCTCCGGAAAAATCGTCTTCGGCATACTGTGATGAATCATCATGGACGGAATCGATTCTCCATCGCCAAGCGTCCAGTCCACATATTCGCCGGACGGAAGCCGTTTTGGATCGCGAATGAATGAATAGTGAATCATGCCGCCTGGATTGATTTCAAAGTTGAAGTGCTTTGGCAATTCTGTCGGTGTTACGAAGAATTCGACACAACTGTCGCACCAAACATCGCTGAGCTGTTTCGTGCGAATCGAGCGCACACTGCAGTCCTCAACGTCAAAGCGAATGTAGAGCGCTTCCGAATCCCATAGCGCCCTAAAGTTTACATTCTTTGGACGAGTATGACTCGCTTCATGAAAGGCCGCCACCTGGCCAATCTCAGCCCATTCCCATCCCTGCGACAACGCCTCTTGAGTAGCCTGTAAATTCGGCATCTTCGGTGTATAATGAATCCTATAGGTCGGGCCGCTTGTTTTCATTTCTTTTTCTTGCTGACTGTTTGTTTGAAACCGGAGGGAATATTCATGCGATCGGGAACAATAAAGGAGAATTGAATGCCTTTCGCCGTTAACCGCTTCGCAAAATCCCGTATGACCCCGGCTTTTTCTTCTTCCAAGTCAGGCGCTCCGGCAACCCCGAGCGGTTCTCCATCCAACATCAGCAAGATGCCAATGGGCCCTGTCTCGATCCGCTCCTTGAGCGCATCCGCCAAAGTCCCAGGCGTCTTGTAGGTTTGCGGTTGATCCAGCTCTTCAAAACGAACAATTCCTTGCGGATTGGCCGTGAAAAAACCGGGGGCGTAGGAAAAACGCAAAGAACTTTCCGAAAAATCGATATTGATGAGCGCTACCACCAGTGTCCGTGGCGATTCAAGCGTGCTCGCCAAAACATACGGACGCTCTGAATCGATTGGTGTGAAGGCTTTTCGTTCCGGATCCCGCAATTCATTCACTGGCTCCGTGGCACACCCGGCCAACAGTAAAAACAGTCCGACGAATAAAATGAAAACACGAAGGCATTTTTTTTTCATTTAGCATCTCCATCAATAATCATGAACGAATCATAACGCTCTCTTCCATGCTATGGCTGATTCTTTTGTCCGGTTTCCGATCCTTCTTCGAACCGGAAACAGCAACGGATTTTCCCGCAGCATCCCGCTACGCTGATGTTGCGCAAATCCGCCCCGGAAGCACGGGCTTGCTCCGTATCGACCGAAGTGCAAAGCCCTCGCATGCAACACAGTTTCAATCCGCAAATCCCCAAACCGCCAATCCGCCCCGACATCTCGCGAGGCGGCAAGAACCGGACCTGAATCTCTTGCTTGAACTGGTTCTTCATCTCTCCACAAAGCGAGCGGACGTCTAGGTAGCCAAATAACGAAAGCGTTACGTAAATCCGTTCGCAAAAAAGAGTGGCGCGCGTTCGAACAACCCCTTCGTTCAACCGGGCATCCCGCATTTTCTTCAAGACAAAGGCTTCCGCGCGCCGTGCGAGCGAGCTACTCGCCTCTCGGGTCATCAGACAATTATCATCCGCTTTTCCAACCAAATCGGCATTCTCCGTGCACGGCGCCCGACAGGGGAGCGTTTCGAAAAACCGACCAAGCTCCTTCAACCCGTCTATTCGCAGGACGTAAAACGCCCCAACCTCCGGCGTAACGCCCAACAACAAGGAACAGACCCTTGTTCCATCGGCCAATTCAAAAACGGCATACGTACTCATTGCTGATTGAAAAGGCTCTCGGCATCCTACGATTCCCGCGCCTCAAAGACAAAGCGCTCGAGCGCTTCTGCATAGTCATGGAGCGACTGCGTCCAAACCCCCTCGGAGGCGCAATGGATGTGGAAGCCGTCAACACCCAAAACTGCAACGGGAATGCCAAGCGAGACAAAATGCCGGGAATCGGTTGCCCCATTCAAATGGGCAAATCGAATCTCGCGATCCGGCCATTGTGCCGCCAACACCCGTTGGAGACGCTGCATCTCCGGTTCCGAAATGTCCGAAAAGACAGGCGGACAAGCCCCGAGAAGATCGACCTCCAGCCCCGTCCATTCTCGTAACATTTTCGCGATTTTCTCTTCACCGCCCTCTGCAATAAAGCGGAAGTTTACAGTCAATTCGGCCGTATCGGGAACCATATTTCCGACTTTTCCGGCCTGCAAAACCGTTGGTGACATCGTATCGCACCACCGATCCGCCGTCGGAGCCGGCCATTTCTCGCAAAAAGCACGAAAGCCGTTCATCAGCTTTTCGATTGGATTCTCCAAGTTCCAAGGTTCGGAACTGTGCCCGCCACGACCATGGGCAATCAATTTGAAGGTCGCCGATCCTTTTTGGGCATTGACAATGCAATATGGATCGGCGTCGATAATACAGACCAACCGTTTGGCTCCATACCCGCGCGCAACCATCGCCGCTGTCGTATTGCCGCCAATCTCTTCATCCGCCGTAAAAATCGCCCCTACGCTGGCCTTTCCGACCAAGTCGCACAGAATTTGGGCAATGACGACCGCCGGCCCCTTGCAGTCCGAAGCTCCTCGTCCAAATAAACGGCCTTGTCCATCTTCCCGTGGTTCGAACTGCGTTTTCTCGGCCGGAACAACATCTAAATGCGCATTGAACAAGAAATCCGGCTGTTTGCCAAGAACCGTTGCCGCAAAAAGAACCTTGCGCCCGTTGCAATTTTCAACGGTGCAATAAAGCCCGCGCTTTTCCAAATAGGCAT
>JBJEVW010000088.1:0-4096 GCA_051884735.1 Kiritimatiellia bacterium
TGGTGCCGTAGGAATATTTGGAGAAGAAGCCAAGCTGCATGACTTAGAGGTTTCTACTGTTTCGAAGATAGTGTGTGATGCACTAAAGGCGGAATTTCCGTTGCTGACGTTTCGTTATCGTGATGAGATCTCAAAGAAGGAGATCAACGAGGCTTTGCAAAAAGTTGACTCTGCGCTGGGGCAGACATTGTTTGTTGCAGAATCAAAAATCAAACCGGACGGAGGCCTTGTTGAGGTTCGAGATGACAAGGGCGTTTGGCGCGTTGTCTTGGTTTCAGAGGCAAAGCATCAAGGAAAAGATATCGAGAATATCAAGGCGGGCATCTTAGTCGGAAAGAATTCAGACCAAGATATAATGGTTGCAGGAAACGCTATTGAAAGAGCGCATAAAAACATTGCCGAGATCGGCAACTTCATGTTAGCGGAGTCCTATTTCCCTTATGTATTGTTTTTGGAAGGTTCAAATTTTCTCACTCACAATGTTTCTGTCACGCGCCCAGATGGTCGGGTTGTGACATTGCAATACAATTCGGGTGCGCTCAATCGGCTTGATCGATTGACTGCAGCCAATTTTGGATTGCCAATTAACACTAACTTATGCAAGAACAAGATTGTGCTTCATGATGATGTGAGTATTATGCTTCAGGCCGCTTCCATTTATACGCAAAGCGATGGAGGCAAGTGGAGTGAAACAGCAATGAAAAATGTAATGATGGACGTCGCTAAGACATCATTGCAAATGCTTGCTCGTGACCTTTTCAAGCAATTATCAAAAGCGCAATAACGACATTGTTTGAGGACCGATTATGGCAATTGAATGTAGGGACGAGTTTGTTGTGAGCAAGTCTTGTCAGCTTGATCTTTTTGGTCGTATTGCGTTGACCCACGAAGATATAGCTGTAGGATTTGCTACAAGATGCGATTCTCTGGATGCTGATCAAGCGAGGTTGAAGGCAAGGAATCATTGCAAGAAGAATCTTGCAGCCGCAAAGTCTGCAAAACGAGATGAGTTCTATACGCAATATAAGGATATTAAGCGAGAGTTAGATCTCTACTACGAGTTTAATCCAAATGTATTTCGAGGCAAGGTAATCTATATGCCTTGCGACGATCCAAGAACGAGCAACTTTAACCGTTATTTCTTAGACAACTTTAATCGGTTTGGAATTAAACGAATTATTTGTTCATGCTACAATCCCAAGGGAGTGGGGAAGTTGTTTGTCTATGATGGAGCTAATGAATCAGACGGGCAAATGTCTCTTTCGCGAATTGAGTGCAGTGAACTATGTGGTAATGGCGATTTTAGAAGTGAAGAAGTGACAGAGCTTTGCAAGCAAGCAGATATAATTATTACAAACCCACCGTTTTCGCTCTTTAGACAGTTTTTCACTTGGATCATGTCCTCGCAAAAGCAATTCCTTATAATTGGGAATGTTAATTGCATTTCCTATAAAGAGGTTTACCCCCATATAATGAAGGATCAGGTGTGGTTGGGGCATGGCATTGGACGTTGGATCTCTGGTTTCATTGTGCCAAAAGATTATGAATTGTATGGTACTGAGACGCGAATTGACGAAGAAGGCAATCACATCATTTCTTCAAATGGATGCTTGTGGCTAACCAATATTGATCACGGACGTCGCCATCAGCCCCTCGACTTGATGACAGAGGCTGCGAATATCAAAGGATCAAAGCACCGTGATGTGCGATCAGTCGGCTATCTTAAATATGACAACTGTGACGCAATTGAGGTTCCACATACGGATGCTATACCATCGGATTATAAGGGCCTGATGGGAGTTCCGATTACATTTTTGGACAAGTATTGCCCAGAACAATTTGAACTTGTTCGTTTCCGCAAGGGGGACAATGGCAAGGATCTCACAATAAATGGAAAGCCAACCTATTTCCGGATTCTGATTCGGGCAAAGTGTCGTTAAGCATTTTCAAAATAGGGGCTTTTCCGTTTCCTTTCCGTCAGGAGTAATAAGTTGTGTGTTTACGCGCTATGGCGTAATACGGGAAATGATGAAATCGCAGATGGCGGAAGAGAAACGGAAACCAGCATAAAATAAGGACCTCGATTCCCCTATTTTTGAGCGTTCTGTTCACGATCATTCCTTAGGTGCGTAGTTGGCTTGCGGAAGCCTTGATGTCATTGGCTTTCGATCTCGTTTTGGGGTTGTTGTGTTCCAAAGTTGCGGTGAATGCCCACCAATAGAGGGATGGTATCCCATAAGATTCAGGACCGGCCATCAAAATCCGGCTAGATACGACTGAATGTCATGCGGTCGCGGTCTTTTCGATGAGCCAGCGGGGGAGGGGCTGAACAATCTTTCGCAGCGTGCGACAGACTCTTGACGTCGCCTTGTTTGGGTTTGTTTTCATGCCTGTAAAGCATACGGGAAAGACGGCAAGGCGACTTTGCTTTTCAAGAACCCGAGCGAGGCAGATTCTCCGCGTTTCCGCGTGAGGCTTTTCACACCATGGCTATGGGATGGTAGTGTCCTTGAATTGCGATTTTTCGGGGGCGTTTTGGGACACTACGCCGATTACCGGTGGTGGGGGGAGAAATGTGCAGCCGCGCACCATGCAGGCGCGGCTGCGCGAGCCGAGAGACCCGACGGCCGACCATCGCATTCTACTGCAACGGGGCATACGAAAACAGACCCCGACACGGGAAAGCGCGAATCGGCCGCGAACGGCGGCGCCCCGCCACCGGCGGGGCGGGAAAAGGTCGAACCGGAAAGAATCGGCTTAGGCGTTTGGCGCGGCGGGGGGCGGAGGAGCCAGGCGCACGGTAAAGGGATAGCGGGCGCGCAGTTCGCCGTCCAGAGACACCTCGATCCAGTAGGTTCCGGGCTCCTTGAATTCGGTTCCGAGAAACTGCTCAATGCTTGTATGGGTCGCGCCGCCATTCTGAAGACGGATTGGCACTTCTTTCCCTTGCAGGAAGGGTGTTTTCCCGTCCGGCATGAAAATGGTGGTTTTTTGTTTGAAATCGCCTTGGCCGCAGACCCAGCGGTTGGCAATGCAGAGCCGGAAGAGGCGGAACGGAAATTGCTTGACGGCAATACCATCGCCGAAGACGCCCAGAAATTGGAAATGTCCGTTGATTTCCTGGCGGACGTCATCGCAAAGAACGCTGAATTGAATATCGGGAACCATTGTATTACTGAGGAAAAGAAGGTTTTGGAGGGAAAGGGGCTAGGCTTCTTCGTGGACTTGCACGGGAAGAACCGCCGTACAGCGGCGGGTTGCCCTGTCGACATCAAAGATACAACCGCCCAGAATGGCTGGTCCGGGCGCGATATCGAATTTGGTCGGCATTCCGGTTATGAAGCGTTTGAGAATCGGTTCGACGCAGCGGCCGATGACAGAGTTTTCGGGTCCGCACATTCCGACGTCGGTGATGTAGCCGGTTCCGTTGGGGAGAATCTGCGCATCGGCGGTCGGAACATGGGTATGGGTTCCGAAAACGGCGGAAACGCGTCCATCGAGAAAACGGCCCAAGGCGACCTTTTCGGATGTGGCTTCGGCGTGGATATCGACGATGACGGGTTTGTCGCGCGGAATGGGGCCTTTGAGGAGCGCATCGGCGGTTTCGAAGGGATTGTCGGAGGGATTGAGGAATGTCCGTCCAATCAGGTTCAGGACGACAAAGGAGCCGACAGGCGTCTGCACCTCGGTCCAACCGCGTCCCGGACAACCGGGGCCGAAGTTTGCGGGGCGGACGACCCGGCGGTCGTTGGCGAGCAGATTGGCGGCCTCTTTCTGATCCCAGGTATGGTCGCCGAGCGTGATGGCATCGGCACCGGCGGCGAAGAGTTCGTCGGCGAGCGGGCCGGTGATGCCCCGTCCGGCGGCGGAATTTTCGCCATTCACGACAACGGCCTGGATTTCTCCCTTTGCCTTGAGGTTTGCGACAACGGACTTGAAGATCCGGCGGCCGGGTTGGCCCACGATATCACCCACGCAGAAAATTTTCATGCCTTGCATTCTAGCAAGGAGGGCGTGATTCGGCAAACGCGGCGGGGCACAGGGGCGCATCTCCGTTTCCGGCCTCCCGGCTTTTCACTGAATTCCCCAAACCATC
>JBJEVW010000089.1:0-4080 GCA_051884735.1 Kiritimatiellia bacterium
TTCACGGCCGCCTGATAGTCGAAGTTGCGGGGCAATCCGTCTTTCGTGTAGCCGTTCAACTTGCGCTTGAAGCTGCGGATTCGGCGCATCCTGTTCCTGTAGTCGAGTTCCGCGTCGATGGTCAGCCCGTGGTTGTATGCGTGGCAGATCGCGGCGACGCCGACGAGCCGTCGCGCATTCTTTATCGTGTCGAGGTTCGAGCGGAGATATCGAAACAGCCCCTTGTCCTTTCGCAGTTTCCGCACAAACGGGATCGTCGCGAGCGACGGAATGCCCAACTTCGCGAAATTCTCGATTTCGGGGACGACGGAGTAGCGGCGCAACCATTCAAGTGTGGTCGTTCCGCCGGAATAGGCGCAGTATCGGAAGCGGGGATTGGCGGCGATCGTCTCGGCCCAGTTGAGCGGCGCACTCCACCACAGCCAGTAGCGCGTCTCGTCCCTGCCGTTTTTCAGGTCGTGCGTGATCCATGCGCTTTGTGCGCTTGTGCGGTCGAACCACCACATACGCCCGTAGGCGGCATAGTCCTTTTGCAGTCCGTTCGGCTTGAGGTCGATTTCGCTCCACCCAACTTTGAGGATGACAGGCGCAGGACCGTAGGAAGAGACGATGTTGCACTCGCCGCTGTAAACGGTCATGCGACTGTCAACCGACGTGACGGCGACGGGCTTCACGCGCCGTTCGCCACGGACGTGGCGAACGGCCACCTTTATAAACTCGATGTCGTCGCCGCGTCTGTTGCGACAGACTGAGTAGAGGCGCGTCCGGCGGCTCTGCGGCTTGTTGTCGTATTCCGAATCAGCCGCAACGACGAGCCTAAACTCATGCGGCGTAAGGGTGAGATGCTTCGAGAAGTTCATGATACTCCTTTCAGAATTGAAAAGAAAGTTGCGAGTTCTTCCATTTCTCCATTTGATCATTTCTCCGTTTAGCGGCTTCAATCTTCTCCTTGCGCTTCGCCTCGCGCTCGGCCTTGGCCTTGGCCTCCGCTTCTGCCTTGCGCTTCGCCTCCGTCGCCGCTTTCTCGGCTTTGGCGCGTTCGTGGGCCTCGCGCTCTGCGGGAGACATTGCGGCAACGTGCTCGGCTTCGGCTTTCTTCGCCTTGGCCTTGCGTTCCTCGCTCTCGCGCTTCAGGCGTTCGGCGCTGGCCTTTCGCTCTTCGGCTGCTTTCCTGTCGCGCTCCAGTTCGTCGCGCCACTCATCCTCGAAGTAGTGGACGGCCCACCCGTAGACCACCGCGTCGGCAATCATAACGGACTGCGATTCCTTCGCCTCCTTCCTCGCTTGTGCGGTTATGTATTCGTAGCATTGGGCGATGCCCTTGCCGTTCTTCTGCGCCTCGCGAATCTTGTCGCGGAGCGTGTCCGAAGCGTTCGTCTCCAGATAAGCGGCTACGGCGCATTCGTAGGGCGTTTCAGGCTGCGGGCTGAACATTCCCGCGTCCTCGCCGCTGGAAGCGTTCATGGCCGTTTCCGTGCCATCTAAGGGGATTTCCGCCGGAGGCGGCGGCAGTTGGTTGTCGGTGTCGTTCATAGTCTTATCTTCCTTTCCGGCTTTCGCCTATTCGGGTTTTCGGCGCGTATTGTATCATATATTTGTTGTTGCGTCAACAGCAAATATACAACAATTTGCAAGACGCGTTTTACCCCTGATTTTATTGGTCGAAATCCACTTTTACCATGCCGTGACGTATGACAGTGACAAAAATTTTTTGTCATTGTCATGTCACGGGGCGCGTCATGACATTTTTACGTGACATGATTTCTTGTCGTGTCAAATGTCACCGCGACACCGTGACAAAATCTTACCCCCTACGGGGGTATTGTCATGTCATGTCACGGTGACAGTGCACGTGACGGTGACAGGCGGCATAGCTGCGCCGCCAGTCAACCGTCAGCCTGTGCACCCCGCGAACGTCACACGATGGTCAAGTACTACCCGTCATTTGCGATGATGTTAGCATGAATAGCCAGCCGACCATGCCGACAAAAATCGCCTCGCCGCTCTCGCCCGATGAAATCGAGGCGCTGGACGCCCTTGGATCGCTTGCAGTCGGTAATAAGCATAACAGCAATTTGCTGGCGGACGCTTCCGACGACGGGGGGCGGCCTTTGTGTTTGCAATTTGCAGCAGTACCCGCGCGCGCGTCGGCACTCCGGGTTGCCCTGGACGTCGCGAACGGTGAGAAATACCGCTCCGCGCTCGCCAAACGGGGCCTAACCCATATCGAGTTTGAGGTAATCAGGCACAAGAGCCAGTATTTCACCCGCCTGTTTGAGGCTGCAAAGCGTGTCCGCGACGCTTTACGAGCCGCTGATGCCGTTGCAGGGCTGGATTCGCTCATTACCCAAGAGGGATGCGATCTCAACGCCAAGGCTGTACTGTTCGCCGTCGAGCGATTGCTGCCCGACCGCTTCGGCAAGGTGGCAGATGGCCACGCCGGTGGCACTTCTGGCCCCAAGAATGTGTACAACATCGTCATTCCGCTCGTTCAACCTTGCGGCAATCTTGCGGCAACACCCCAAAATCAACCAGTCATCGACATAAAAAGCAATGAATAGCCGATTTTTAGAGCCGTCGGGATATGGTAGAACACCCCAAACGCGATTTTCCGGCGCCGCCAACAGCTCCAGCCCTGCCCGACCCGAGCAGGCTGGCATGGCTGCACCGGGTATGGGGGGCACGGGCATGGTCGCCGCCGCCCGCCGGGAAACGCGCGGGGGGACCCTCCCGTTTGCATTCAGGGGACGGGTGCAGAACCGTGGCTCTGGGGTGTGGGGGTTTGGTTCCATTGTGGGGTGGATACCAGCAGATGTGTCTCCGTGGCATTATTGCCGCCGGATGGGGTGGGTACAGATATTCTCGCGTCATACGAAGCCGCTTGCGAGGCGGCGTCCGTATGTGCTTGGCGACGACGGGAGGTACCACTTGCCGGAGAGATGGGAGGCTGTGGCGGAATGAGCACGTTCACTTACAAGGCCAGTGCAACATGCGCGGCGTTTCACCGTGCGCCCGTGGAGACATACGACTACAAGGGCATCAGGGGAGGGGTGGCGTCCGGGAAGTCCGTCGCGTGTTGTCTTGACATCTTCCTGAAGTCTAACGAGCAGACGGTTGCGGAGGTAGATGGAAAGAAGATTCGGTGGTCTCGCTGGCTGATCGGCCGAAACACGTTTCCAGCCTTGAAGCAGACGACCATCGAGACGTGGCTGCAATGGTTTCCGCAGACGGTCATGCACTGGTCGCCGCCGATAAAGGGGCGGCTTGAAATGCCGAGCATTTACAACGACGGCACGATTGTCAGGATAGATCTGGAGTTCTACGCGTTGGACTCCAATACGATCAAGAACGACCTAATGTCGCTGGAGCTGTCCGGGGCGTGGATCAACGAGGCGTCTCAAACTGACTGGGACATAATCCATCTCGCAAACTCCCGTATCGGCCGCTTTCAGCCGGTGAAGGGTGTGATGCTAAAGTCCTTCGGAACGATTATGGACACGAACGCGCCGAGTGACTCGAACTGGTGGTACAAGAAAGAGCAGTTGGAGAAGCCGGACAGGATGCTTTGGTTCATCCAGCCGCCGTCCATGATTCTCGTCAAGGCCAAGGACGGTAGTGACCTCTATCTCGACAACAACGCCGAGAACGCTAAGAAGTACGGCCTGATGCCGGCGGAGAACGTTGAGAACTTGCGCGACGGTTTTGGCTACTGGCGGAAGATGCTCGTCGGAGGCGATCCAGACACGATAAAGAGGCTTGTGCTTAATCAGTACGGCACGAGCTGGGACGGTCTGCCGATATACCACGAGTGGGACGTCGCATTCCACAAGCGGTACAATCTGCCGTTCATGCGGGGGCTTCCTCTTCATATTGGCTTCGATTTCGGACGGACGCCTGCCGCCGCGTTTCTGCAAGTTGGCGAGGACGGGATCGTCCGTGTTCTCGGCGAGTGTGTGAGCAAGGGGATGAGTATCCAGCAGTTCATCGAGGAGCTTCTTAGGCCTTACATGGTCAGGAAGTTCGGGTGGCCGCAATGCCGCGTGTACGGTTGGGGGGATCCCGCCGGCGGGAACATGGGCA